>CAZCGD010000203.1:0-11721 GCA_964498105.1 uncultured Streptomycetaceae bacterium | reverse complement strand
CGGCCCCAATATCACGCCGCATCCGCAGGCGGGCCTGGGAAAATGGACCGAGGCGGATTTCGTCCGCGCCATGCGCCACGGCCGGCGTCCCGACGGCGCCAATTACTTTCCGGCCTTCCCCTATCCGTCGTTCACGCAGATTAACGACAAGGACCTGGGTGATCTCTGGGCCTACCTGCGCACGCTCGCGCCCAGCAGCCGGGCCAGCCAGCCGCACGATCTGGGCTTTCCCTTCGGTTGGCGGTTCCTGGTCACGGTCTGGAAATGGTTCTTCTTCACGCCCGGGCCGTACCTGACGGCGCCGGGCGTTGCGGACATCATCAACCGCGGCGCCTACCTGGTGCAGGCCCTCGGCCACTGCGGCGAATGCCACACACCGCGCAACTTCCTGGGCGGACCGAAACGCGGCCGTTTCCTGGCCGGGGGCAAGACACCCGAAGGCAAGGACGTGCCGAACCTGACGCCGACCGGGCTCAAGAAATGGCGCGACAGCGACTTCCAGGACTTTCTGGTATCGGGCATCACCGCCGATGGCGACGTTCCGGCCGAGGCGATGGGCGAGGTGATACGCAACACTACCAGCCAGCTGACGCCACAGGATCTTGCAGCAATGATCGCCTACCTGCGGTCGCTGCCGCCACTGCCCGATTAGCAGGCTTGGTGATTCCCGCCGCGCGTTGAACGGCGATCAGTCGGTCCGTTCGAACGCACGGGGTTGAACGGCGCGACTGCGTCCGGTTCAACCGTCGTATTTGAACGACAGGCTGACGCGCGCGCGAAACGCCACGACCTTGCCGTCCTCGATCACCACGTCGGTCTTGGTCACTTCCGCGACCCGCAGATCGCGCAGGGAACGTGCCGCGGTTTGCACCGCGTTGCGCGCCGCATCCTCCCATGAAGTCCTGCTGGTGCCGACGAGCTCGGTGACGCGATACACGCTGCTGCCTTTGCTCTTCGCCATGTCGCCTCCTTGCGGTTGGTGCCTGCCGCAGGCGCATGCCGCCCGTGACAGGCGCAGCCATCATAGCACCGCGCAAGCGGGAATCAGTTGTGCATCTGGCCGCGGCTGGGCGCGGCATCCGATTCGGCGAGGGTCTTGAGCGTCACGTAATCCGTCTTGCCGCTGCCCAGAAGTGGCACCGACGTCACGTGCACGACGCGGCGCGCCACCGCAAGATCCTGGGCGCCAAGCTCGCGCGCCGCCTTTTGCAGCGTGACGCGGTCGAGCCGCGGGTCGGTGCTGAAAAGCACGGTACTCTCGCCCGACTGCGACACCAGCTCGATCGTCGCGGCGTGCTGGTGGCCGGGAGCAGCATGATAGGCGATGCGCTCGACCGCCTCGAGCGCGATCATTTCACCGGCGATCTTGGCGAAGCGCTTGACGCGGCCGTGGATAACCACAAAGCCGTCGTCATCGAGCTCCACGATGTCGCCGGTGTTGTACCAACCGTCGCCCGCCTCGGAGCGGGGCGGCTGGAGCTGGCCGGGCCGCTCGTACAGGTAGTAGCCGCGCATGACGTTGGGCCCGCGTACGTGCAGCACGCCGCCGCGGGTGATGCCGCGCACCGGCAGCACCTGGTGCTCGATGCCGGGCAGCATGCGCCCGACCGTGCCCGGCTTGTAGCAGAGCGGCGTATTGAGACTGAGCACCGGCGCGCACTCGGTGGAGCCGTAGCCCTCCATGATGCGCAGCCCGAACTTCTGCAGCCACTGCGCCGCCACCTGGGGGTTCAGCTTCTCGGCGCCCGACACCACGACGCGGGTCGTATGAAAATCGTAGGGATGCGCCTGGCGCGCGTAATGGCCGAGGAAAGTGCTGGTGCCGAAGACATAGGTGCAGCCGCGCGTGTACGCGATCTCCGGGATCACGTGGTAATGCAGCGGCGTGGTGTACAGGTACATCCGCGCGCCGGACAGCAGGGGTTGCAACGTGCACGCCGTCAGGCTGTAGGCGTGATATATCGGCAGCGAGTTGAGAAATTTGTCGTTCGGGCCATAGTCGATCACGGCGCCCATCTGCGCGATGTTCGCCAGCAGCGCACGGTGGCTCAGGGCGACCCCCTTGGGCCGCGCCTCCGAACCAGAGGTGAACAGGACCACCGCGGTCTCCTCGGGGTCGCGGCTGCGGGTCGCAGAATGCGGCCACCACAACGCCCAGGCCAGCAACCACAGCTTGTCGAGGGCGCCAAATTTCGCGCGCAGGTCTTCCAGGTAAACGATGCGGACCGTGCTGAGCGCGGTGATCGAACTGCCCAGCCGGGCAACTTCGACAAAGCGCCGGGACGTGATCACGGTCTTGATGCCCGCCGCGATACAGGCGCTGCGCAAGGCGTCCGGTCCGGCCGTGTAGTTGAGCAGAGCTGGCACGCGCCGCATCGCCCCCAAGCCGAACAACAATCCGACCGTGGTCGCCAGGTTCGGCATCAGCACGCCGACGATCTCGCCCTCCTCGGTCAACTTGTTCGCGAGCCGCCCCAGCGCCAGGCTGGCCTTGATCAGGTCGCCGTACGAGTGCTCGCGCTGCGTGTCCTCGAGTATGCGGGTGCCGCGGCCGTGCAGCGCGGCGGCGGCCACCAGGGCCCCGAACAGCGTGCGCGCCGGCTGCGAGGCGAACATCATGTGCTGCATGATCCTCAACAGGGATTCCGCCTGCAGGCGCCGGCGCTTCTTGCCCCGCAGCGCCGATGCGGCCGGCAATTGCTGCGCCGGCAGTATGCGGATGGTGACCTGGGGGAAACGCAGTTTGGGAAACAGCCCTCCCACGGCGGCAAATCGCGTAAAGAGCGTGCCGGTGATGCGCACCGGCACGATGCTGGCGTTGCAGCGGGAGGCAATGACCGCCGCCGAGTCGTAGATCTTCGTCAATCCGCCCGTGGCCGTCGGACTTCCCTGCGGAAACACCACCACCGGGCGGCCGCGTTCCACCATCCGTATCAGCCGCTTCAACGCGAGCGGGCGCTGCGGATTAAGGATGACGTGCGGCACTACGCGCATCAGCAGCCGCACCAGCGGATGCCGCTGTTCGTCGCCCGCCACCGCTATCGTGACCCCCACCGGCAGGAACAGCCCCAGCAATGCCCCGTCAAGGTCCGCATCGTGGTTGGCAACGATCAGCACCCGCGGCAACCGCAGCTGCGAGACATCGCCCTCCACCCGAACGCGGTAAAGGCGCCTGAGAAGAAATCGCAAAACCCGGATTAGCACAATGACTTACTTGTTATAGTTAATCCTTATTATCAACTGGCGGCTTGGGCGGCGTCAAACCTATGCCCCGGCGGACACTTGCCGGCAGTGTAAAGCGCGCCACAAATACCTGTTCCAGGCAGCCTTTCCCCGGTGATGCTAATCCCTGTTTCTAAACCATAAAGTCAAAATCTATCAGAATGTTAGATTTGCTTTTTAACATGCACATGACGTTTAATTCAATCACAGGGTAGCCGGTTAAACAGATCGCGTTCGATATCACTTTCGTTAACTCTAGGGGGAACTGCCATGGATATGCTCGTCCCGACCGCCGTCCTCGAAGCACGCCACCTTTCGCTCGTCCCGAACGCGGCACTCGAAGCACGTCACGTTCCGGCCCGCCGGCCCCTGAACATCGGGGTCCCATTCAGCTCCTCACCGCAGTTGCGCACCCATTTCGACAAGGAAACGCGCGCCGCCTGGTCGCGCTGGTCGCCCGCACCGCGCCCCTGCTTCAATCCTTCACTGCTCGCCGACATCCGCGCCTATTACGACGAGATCAGCGCCAGCGGCGGCCGTATCGACTGCAGGGGGGAGGAGCATCCCATCGAGTACGTGGTGCTCGCCTCGGCGATTCCCGGGGTGTTCAACCTCGGCGGTGACCTCGACCTGTTCAAGCAGCTGATCGATGCGCGAGACCGCCAGGGCCTGCTGCACTATGGGCGCGCCTGCATCGACGTCCTCTACCGCAACTACATAGGCCACGAGCTGCCGGTCACCACCATCTCCCTGGTGCAGGGCGAGTGCCTCGGCGGCGGCTTCGAGGCGGCGCTCTCGAGCGACGTGGTCATTGCCGAGAAAAACGCGCGCTTCGGCTTCCCCGAGATCCTCTTCAACATGTTCCCGGGCATGGGAGCCTACTCGTTCCTCGAACGCCGGATCGGCCAGCGCGGCGCAGAGCAACTTATCACCAGTGGCAAGATCTTCAGCGCCGAGGAGATGGCGGCGCAGGGCGTGATCGACGTGGTGGCCGAAAACGGCAACGGCGAGGCGGAAGTGGCGGCCCTGATCCAGCGGCGCAGCCGCAGCCGCAACGGGCTCGCCGCGCTCGCGGCGGCGCGCCGGCGCGTGCATCGCATCGAATTCCCGGAGCTGCTCGACATCGTGCAGATCTGGGTCGACAGCGCGCTGCGGCTCAATCCGCGCGACCTGAAGCTGATGCAGCGCCTGGTGTCGCGCCAGAACGGTCTCGGCGAACCCCACCAGATCCACTGAGCGGCGGCTGATCGGCGCGTGCAGACGCCCCAGGGCGCCATTGGCGCCAGCGTTAGCCGCTGATCATCCCCTCTGATACACTTTATGAGTCGAATGCAGCATAAGAATCAGCAGCCGGCCGTCGCGGCCAGGCGCTTTGCACCTGACAGGGAATCTGGGGTGGGCATACCGACCGCAACCATGGAATACTGCATCCAGCAAGTATCTGAAATGCTGGGCATTCCGATCCAGAAGCTGCGCCGCTGGGATGAACAGGGCGTGCTGGTCGCCGGGCGTACCCACGGCGGGCACCGCCGCTATTCCCGGGAGCTGATCGACCGCCTGGCCGGCACCGGGCTCGGCACCGCGAACGACAAGGCAACCAAGGAACTGGCGACGATCCGCAAATCGCTTGCTGAAAAGCGCCGTATCATCCAGCTCCTGCTGGAGAGCGAGAACCGCTACCGCGACCTGGTCGAGACCTCGCACGATCTCATCTGGACCACGGACGCCCAGGGCCGCTTCATTTACCTCAACGCCGCCGCCACCGCCATTTTCGGCCTCGCGGTCAAGGATCTGGTCGGTCGCTGCTTCTTCGATTTCGAAGCCGGCCCCTCCCACGTCTCCAACCGCCGCTTCCTGGCAACGCTGAAGCGTAACGGCGAGGTCAAGCACTACCTGACCCGGCTGGTCACCGCCACCGGTGAGAATCGCTGGATCGGCATCAACGCGCGCGTGATGCTCGACGACAACGGCGCCATCTGCGGCATACGCGGCACGGCGCGGGACATCACCGAGGAGCACCTGGCTGCGCAACGCATCGAGCATCTCGCGATGCACGACGCGTTGACCGACCTTCCCAACCGGCTGAGCCTGCAGCGCACGGTGGAGTCGGCGCTGCAGTCGGGTGGCGTTGGCGCGCTGCTGTTCCTCGATATCGACCACTTCAAGTACATAAACGACAATTTCGGCCACCGCACCGGCGACCATCTTCTCCTGGGCGTGGGCAGCGTGCTGCGCGACCTGATGCGCGGCCTGAACGGCGAGCTCTACCGCCTCGGTGGCGACGAATTCGCGATCCACCTGCCCTCAGCGCTGCGCAAGGAGGCGGTCGAGGCCGGCGAGCTGGCCCTCGACGCCGTGCGCCGCTACCGCTTCCAGGCGGCCGACAACAAGGTCATCTCCAATCTCGCGGCCTCGGCCGGCATAGCGCTCTACCCGTTCCATGGCAACGACGTGCTGGCGCTGCTCTCGAACGTGGACATCGCGATGTACCAGGCCAAGGACCTCGGCCGCAACCGCCAGGTGCTGTTCGACCAGGCGTCCGCGGGCCTGCGCAGCACGCATCGTCGCGTCCACTGGGCGAAAAAGCTGCGCGATGCGCTGGACGAGGACCGGCTGGTGCTGTTCCAGCAGCCGGTGGTGCAGCTGAAGGACCGCAAGACGATGCACCACGAGGTGCTGCTGCGCATCCGCGACGAGGACGGCCGGCACATCCTGCCCGGCAACTTCATCGAGCTGGCGGAATCCCTCGGAATGATCCAGGAAATCGACATGCGGGTAGTCGAGAAGCTGCTCGCGCACCTGCGCGAACACGGGCGCTCCGACGAGAAATTGCGCTACTTCGTCAACCTTTCCCGGGTCTCGATATCGGACCAGCACTGGATCCGGCGCGTGACGGCTCTCCTCCGCGATAGCGGCGTCAACCCGAGCCAGCTGGTGTTCGAAATCACGGAAACAGCGGCGATGTCGGAGATCGACGTCACCATCACCTTCATCAAGCAACTGAAGGAGATGGGCTGCCGTTTCGCACTCGACGACTTCGGCGCCGGCTTCAGTTCCTTTTATTACCTGAAGCGTTTCGACGTCGACTATCTCAAGATCGACGGCAGCTTTATCCGCGACCTCGCCACCGACGAAGGCAGCCGCATCTTTGTGCGGGCGCTGAACGACGTCGCGCGCGGACTCGACAAGCAGGTGATCGCGGAATGGGTGGAAACGCCGGAGGCGCTCAACCTGCTGCTCGGCATGGGCACCCAGTTCGGCCAGGGCTACCTGTTCCAGCGCCCGGTGCCGCTCGGGCAGGGCAGCGAGCCGCTGGCAACCCGCGACGCCAACGCCGCCTGATCCGGCGAGGGGCGGCGGGCGCCGCGCCCGCCGTTCACGAATCACGAATCACGAATCACGGTATTTGTCGGCCCACATCAGGCCGATGATGGTCTTCACGTCGGTGATCCTGCCGTCTCTCACCCAGCGCAGGGCCTCGGCCAGGCTTACCGTCAGCACCTCCAGAAATTCGTCCTGGTCCGGTGCGTGTCCCACGACGGCGAGCCGACGCGCCAGATAGAGCTCCATCCGCTCGTCGGAATAGCCGACGCAGGGATGGATGGTGGCGAGGTGACGCCATTCCCCTGCCTCGAAGCCGCACTCCTCCCGCAACTCCCGCCGCGCCGCCTGCAACGGCGCTTCGCCCGGTTCGATCTTGCCCGCCGGCACCTCGTAGAAATGCCGGGCCAGCGGGTAGCGGAACTGGCGCACCAGCACGACGCTTTCAGGATCCGGCATCGGCACCATCACCGCCGCGCCCGGGTGCCTGATGTACTCGCGTGTTCCCGTCCTGCCGTCGGGCAGCCGCACCCCATCCTCCAGGACGTGCAGCAGGTTGCCGTGATACATCGTCTCCGAGGAAAGAGTCGTTTCCGTGAAATCGTGGATCTTGTCGGTCATGATCAGAATGCGAACGAAACCTGGATCGAATAATTGCACAACCACATCAGCGATTCCGGAAAGATGCCGAATACCAGCATCGCCAGCCCGTTCAAGCTCATCAGCACGCGAACATCGGCGCGCGGCTCGATCGGCGCGGTATCCGTCGGCGCTTCGAAATACATGAGCCTGATCAGCCGCAGGTAATAGTAGGCGCCGATCAGCGAAAACAGCACCGCGACCACCGCCAACCACAGATAATCGGCTTCCACCACCGCCTGCAGCACGGCAAGCTTGGCGTAGAAGCCGACGGTCGGCGGAATTCCGGCCATCGAAAACATCAGCAACAGCATGATGAAGGCGTACCACGGGCTGCGCTGGTTGAGGCCCTTGAAATCGTCCAGGTTTTCCGCCTCGAAGCCGCCGCGGGACAGCAGCATGATCATGCCGAAGGTGCCGAGGCTCATCATCACATAGACCGCCACGTAGAACATGCCGGCGCCGTAGCCGATGGCGCTCCCCGACAATATGCCGAGCAGCAGAAAGCCCATGTGGCCGATCGTGGAATAGGCAAGCATCCTCTTGAGATTCGACTGGGCGATCGCGGTAACGTTGCCGATCGCCAGCGACAGTACCGCCATCAGCACCAGCATGTCCTGCCATTCCGCGAGCAACTGCTCCGCCCCGAGACCCAGCACCAGCAGCCGCATGATGAAAGCAAAAGCCGCGAGCTTGGGCGCCGTGCCGATGAACAGCGTCACCGCGGTCGGCGCGCCGTGATAGACGTCCGGCACCCACATGTGAAACGGCGCCGCGCCGAGCTTGAAGCCGAGGCCGGCGACGATGAACACCAGCCCGAATACCATCACCAGGTCCCGCGCCCCCCCGGCAACGGCGAGCGCCGAGAGTTCCGCGATGGAGAGCGTGCCGGTGGCGCCGTAGAGCATGGACATGCCGTAGAGCAGCATGCCGGACGCGAGCGCGCCGAGCACGAAGTACTTCATCGCCGCCTCGGTCGCCGTCGCCGAGTCGCGCTGCAGCGCCACCATCGAGTACAGTGACAGCGACAGCAGCTCGAGCCCCAGGTAGAGCGTGAGCAGGTGGCTCGCCGAGATCATGATCATCATGCCCAGCGTGGCGAACAGCACCAGCACGAAGAACTCGCCGCGGAACAGGCCGCGCGCCGCGAGGTACGGGCGCGAGTAAACCAGCATCGCGCCGACCCCGAGGTAGACCATCAGCTTCAGCACGTCCGCCATCAGGTCGTCGACGAACATGCCGCTGAAGGTGGTGACCGGGTCCACGCTCGCGGTGAAGAAAGTGAGCGCAAAGCAGCCGGCCAGCGCGGCCTGGGTCAGGGCGTAGGTAATGATGCGATGGTCGTCGCTCACGAACAGGTCCGCGACCAGGATCGCGCACGCCATCCCGAGCAGGAACAATTCCGGATAGGCGGGCGACAGTGGTGTTATGTATTGCATGGCTGACTCGCGCTCCTCAACGCAGCTTGCTCCGGGCGACGTGGTTGAGCAGATCGTTCACCGAAGCGTGCAGCACCTCCGCGAACGGGTCGGGCCAGACGCCCATCACCAGCACCGCGAGCGCGAGCAGCCCCAGCACCAGGGCCTCGCGCGCGCTGATGTCCTTCAGGGCTGCGACATGTTGGTTCGCCACCGCACCGAAGATCACGCGCTTCACCATCCACAGCGTGTAGGCAGCCCCGAAGATGAGCGTGCTCGCGGCGGCGAAGGCGTACCAGAAGCTGACCTTGACCGCGCCCATGATCACCATGAATTCGCCGACGAAGCCGCTGGTGCCAGGCAGCCCGCAATTCGCCATCGCGAACAGCATGAACAGCGCCGCGAACACCGGCATGGAGTTGACCACGCCGCCGTAGTCGGCAATTCTCCGCGAGTGCATGCGGTCGTAGAGCACGCCTACGCACAGGAACAGCGCGCCGGAGATGAAGCCGTGCGAGATCATCTGCATGATCGCGCCTTCCAGGCCGTGGGCATTGAAGAGGAAAATGCCAAGCGTGACGAACCCCATGTGGGAAATTGAGGAATACGCGATCAGCTTCTTCATGTCCTCCTGCACCAGCGCCACCAGGCCGATATAAACGACCGCGATCAGCGACAGCGCGATCACGAACCCCGCCAGGGCATGGCTCGCGTCCGGCACGATCGGCAGCGACAGGCGGATGAAACCGTAGGCGCCGAGCTTCAGCATGATGGCGGCCAGCACCACCGAGCCGCCGGTCGGCGCCTCGACGTGGGCATCCGGCAGCCAGGTATGCACCGGCCACATCGGCACCTTGACCGCGAACGCCGTCATGAAGGCCAGGAATATCAGGATCTGCGGCTCGATGGCCAGCGGCAGCCGGTAGTAGTCGAGCAGCGAAAAGCTGCCCTCCGAGACGTTGTAGAGGTAGATGAGGGCCACCAGGGAGAGCAGCGAGCCCGCGAGCGTGTAGAGGAAGAACTTGAACGCCGCGTAGACCCGGTTCGGCCCGCCCCACACGCCGATGATGATGAACATCGGGATCAGCGTCGTCTCGAAGAACACGTAGAACAGCAGCGCGTCGAGGGCGGAAAACACGCCGTTCATGATGCCGGAGAGGAACAGGAACGAGGCCAGGTACTGGGCCACGCGCTCCCTGATCACGTCCCAGCCCGCGATCACGACCAGCACGGTGGTGAAGCTGTTGAGGAGAATCAGCAGCAGCGACATGCCGTCGATGCCGAGCTCGTAATTGATGTTGAAGGTCTCGATCCACGGCACGTTCACCAGGAACTGGAAGCCGCCGGCGAGCGGGTCGAACCGCGCGTAGAGCGGCAGCGTGACGGCAAATCCGAGCACAGCACCGATCAGCGCGATGAGGCGGGCGACGCGCGCATTGCCATCGCCGCCGGTGGCCAGGGTGACGACCCCGAACGCGATGGGGATCCAGATCGCCAGACTGAGAAGCCAGGAATCGGGCAGCATGGGCGGTCAGGCGATGAAGATCATGGTCAAGAGGACCAGCATCCCGATGATCATGGCAAACGCATAGTGATAGATGAAGCCCGACTGCAGGTTTCGGATCACGGCCGCCATCCAGCCCACCGCGCGCGCCGTGCCGTTGATGACGCCGTCGATCACCGCCACGTCCCCGCCCTTCCACAGCCCACCGCCAACGAGACGCGCGCCGCCGGCGAAGAACCAGTCGTAGAACTCGTCGAAACCGTACTTGCGGTCGAGGATGGTGTAGAGGAATCCCACTTTTTCCTTAATCACCGCCGGCAGGTCCGGTCGCAGCAGGTAGAGGTAGGTCGCCGCGGCGATTCCCCCCGCCGCCAGCCAGAACGGCGCCGTGCCGAAGGCGTGGACGACCATCGCGACGACGCCGTGAAAATCCTTCCCCATCGTGGCGAGCACGTCGTGCGCGGGCGCGGCTACGATGGCGCCCCCGAAGTAGCCGCCGAACAGCACCGGCCCGATCACCCAGCCGGCGCAGACCGACGGGATGGCGAGCAGGATCAGCGGCACCGTCACCACCGCGGGAGATTCGTGGGGAGCGCCGGAGGGCGCATGATGCTCCCCGTGTCCGTGAAATCGCTCGGGACCGTGGAAAGTCATGAGCAGCAGCCGGAAGGTATAGAACGCGGTAACGAACACGCAGGAGAGCACCGCAAAGTGGGCAAAGCCCGCTCCCGGCAGCTGCGACAGATGCACCGCCTCGATGATCGAATCCTTCGAGAAGAAGCCGGCGAACCCCGGAATACCGGCGCTGGAGATCGCGCCCACGAGCATTGTCCAGTAGGTAACCGGCAAGTATTTCTTGAGCCCACCCATGTGCCGCATGTCCTGTTGGTGATGCAAGGCGATGATGACGGAGCCCGCCCCGAGGAATAGCAGCGCCTTGAAGAACGCGTGTGTCACCAGGTGGAACATGCCTGCGGCGTAGGCCGAAGCGCCAAGCGCCACCGTCATGTAGCCGAGCTGCGACAGCGTGGAATACGCCACCACGCGCTTGATGTCGTTCTGTACGATTGCGACGAGCGCCATGAACAACGCGGTGATCGCTCCGATTACCATCACCACCGACAGCGCCGTGTCCGACAGCTCGAACAGCGGCGACATGCGCGCCACCATGAAGATGCCGGCGGTCACCATGGTCGCGGCGTGGATCAGCGCCGAGATCGGCGTCGGGCCTTCCATCGAGTCGGGCAGCCACACGTGCAGCGGGAACTGCGCGCTCTTGCCCATGGCGCCCACGAACAGCAGCAGGCAGATCACGGTCATCAGCGGCCACGCCGCGCCGGGGATGATCTCGATGATATTGCCGGCGAGCTTCGGCGCCGCCGAGAACACCGGCTCGTAGTGCAGCGTGCCGATGTACATGAGGACCAGAGCGATGCCAAGGAGACAGCCGAAATCGCCGACGCGGTTGACCAGGAACGCCTTCAGGTTGGCGTAAATCGCGGTCGGCCGCGTGTACCAGAAGCCGATCAGGAGGTACGACACCAGGCCCACCGCCTCCCAGCCAAAGAACAGCTGCAGGAAGTTGTTCGCCATCACCAGCATCAGCATCGAGAAGGT
>CAZCGD010000202.1:0-6747 GCA_964498105.1 uncultured Streptomycetaceae bacterium | reverse complement strand
ATTTGTTTGATCGGCGTTCAGCGGCGGCAAATGTATTTCTTGATCTTATCCGCGTTTATCTGCGGCTTATTTAGAACAGCGAGCGGATGATCCCGCCGTCGACGCGCTGCGCCGCGCCATTGATCGCGGAGGCGCGCTCCGAGCACAGGAACGCGATCTGAGCGGCGATTTCCTCCGGCGTAGCCCAGCGCTGAAGGAGCGAAGATGCCCCGGTGGTTTCAAAGTACGCGGTGCGCATCTCGTCCACCGTCTTGCCGAGCCCGGGCGCAATCTTCTTCAGGAACGCTTCCACGCCTTCCGACCAGGTGGGAGCGACGAGCGCGCTGTTGACGGTCACGCGCGTGCCCTTGGTGAGCTCGGCGAGGCTGCGCGCGATCGAAACCTGCGCTGCCTTCGACATCGCATAGGGCGCCATGCCGGGATTGGGCTTGGCGCTCTGGTCGCTGGCGATGAACACGATCCGTCCCCAGTCCCGCTCCAGCATTCCCGGAAGCAGCGCGCGCGACAGGCGCACGCCGCTCATCACGTTTAGCTCGAACATGTCGAGCCAGTCCCGATCGGAGATCCCGGTGAATTCCTTGACCTCGAAAAACCCGACGTTGTTGACGAGGATGTCGACCGGCCCGATATTGGCCGCTGCGTCCACCACTTTCCGCGCGCCAGCAGCGGTTGCGAGGTCCGCCGCGATGCCGTGCGCTTCGCCGCTCCGCGACAGTGCCGCCACGGCGTCCCTCACGGTGGTTTCGTTGCGGCCATTGATGATCACCCGCGCACCCTCGGCTGCCAGGGTCGCCGCGATGGCGCGCCCGATGCCCATCGTCGAGCCCGTCACCAGTGCGAGCCTGCCCTTGATTCCCAGATCCATAACCGGTCTCCGTTGTCCTCAATGCGCTCCATAATCGGCGCGCCCAGGCTCATGTTAGATACAATCGGGGCGTCCAACAAACGGCAGGGTAATGTAGTCGAAGGAGTAGCAGTATTTTCTTTCAGGCAGTAGTTACATGGACCCGGGCTTCCATCGGCGTCTATCGGCGTTCATCGGCGGCTGATATGATGTTTCGGTAACAGGAGAGCGAAATGAACGAAAAAACACTCAACATAGACATCGTTTCCGACGTAGTTTGACCCTGGTGCTTCATCGGGAAGCGCAAGCTGGAGAAGGCGCTAGGCGCCTACCGCGAGCGGCATCCCGATGGGCCCGAGCCGGCCGTGCGCTGGCTCCCATTCCAGTTGAATCCCGATCTTCCCGAGCACGGCATCCCGCGCGAGGACTACGTTGCGCGGAAATTCGGCGCGCGCGGCAAGGGCGTCAACGAGCGCGTCGTCATGGCGGGCCGCCAGGTCGGCATCTCCTTCGCCTACGAGCAGATGAAAGTCCAGCCCAACACGCTCAACACGCACCGGTTGATGCATTTCGCGGAGCGCGCGGGGAAACAAAACGAGTTGGCCGAGGAGCTGTTTCGCGCTCATTTCACGGAAGGCGCCAATCTTTCAGACCGGGCAACGCTCGCTGATACCGCGGCGCGCGCGGGGCTCGACCGCAAGGCAGTGGCGGATTATCTTGCCGGTGATGAGGACCGTGAGGTGATAGCGCGTGCCGAGGACGAAGCCCGGGGTGCCGGCATCGGCGGCGTGCCGTTCTTCATCTTCAACCGCAAAATCGGCGTCTCCGGCGCGCAGGACCCGGAAGCCCTGCTGGAAGCGATGGAGCAGGCGATAGCCGAGGGATGAGGCGCGACAAGTTTGCAGTTTGCAGTGGGCAGTTTGCTGTTGCTGCCAACTGACGGCTGCCAACTGCCAACTTAGGGGCCCCTATAAAGCTCCTCCATGGCTGAGAACATCTACCGCAACGCGCTGCCGCTCCAGAGCCTGTTGCTGGAGTATCGCCTGGAGTCGGTGCTCGGCGCCGGCGGCTTCGGCATGACCTATCTCGGCTGGGACACGCATCTAGAGAAGCACGTCGCGATCAAGGAGTACCTGCCCACCGATATCTCCGTGCGCGCGCTCGACGGCAGCATCGTGCCGATCACGGGCGAGTTGCAACGTGAATACCAGTGGGGACTCGATCGCTTCATCCTGGAGGCGCGCACGCTCGCGAAATTCAGCCACCCGCACATCGTGCGGGTGAACCGCTATTTCCAGGCGAACGGCACCGGCTACATGGTGATGGACTATGAGAACGGCGAGTCGCTCTACCAGATGCTGAAGCGCGGCCTGCACCCGGACGAGGCGAGGCTGAAGAGCATCGTGTTGCCGTTGCTCGACGGGCTGCAGGCGGTCCATGCCGCGGGCTTTCTCCACCGCGACATCAAGCCCTCCAACATCTTCGTTCGCGAGTCCGGCAGCCCGGTGCTGATCGACTTCGGGGCGGCGCGCCATGCCATCGGCGGCGTCACCAAGAGTCTCACCTCGGTGCTGACGCCGGGCTACGCGCCGCTCGAGCAGTATTCGAGCAACGGGCACCAGGGGCCGTGGTCGGACATTTACGCGATGGCCGGGGTGCTCTACCGGGCACTGGCAAACGATAATCCGCCGGATGCGGTGAGCCGGATGAAAGGCGATACCCTTCCCGGCAAGCTCGCCCTGGCGCGCGGACGAGTGAGCGAGCCGTTCCTGCGGGCGATTGAATGGGCGCTCGCGCTCGACGAGAAACAGCGCCCGCAAAGCGTGCAGGAATGGAAGCACGCGCTGGAAGGCCGGGCGCCCGTCCCCGCCGCCGTGGCGGGCATTACGCCGCAGCCGTCGTCAACCGCTGCTGCGGCGACAGTGCCGAATATTCAGACCCCGCCCCCGGCGAGGCGATCGGCGCCACAAGTGCCCGAGAAGTCCGGGTGGGGCTGGCGATGGGTGGTAATGGCCGCGGTCCTGCTGGTTGCGGTTTTGGCCATCAGCGCCTGGAACCAGCAGCGCTCGGCGCAGACGGTGGCGCCGGTAGCCTCGCCAACCCCCGAGGCGAAAGCGCCCAAGTCCTGGCCAAAGCCGGCTGCCGGCGAGCAGCCATCCGCCGATCCACGGGACACAGCGCGCGCGCGCCCGGAGCGCGAGCGCACCGACCGTCCCGGCGACACGCAGCGGCCCGCCCTGGAGGAATACCGCAAGAAAGTGGAGCAGGAGTTCCGCTCGGCCGACCACAATGGGGACGGCTATCTGTCGCGTGAGGAAATCCAGGGCCGGTTTACGTTGATCGAGCGCCAGTTCGGGCGCGTGGACGCCGATGGCGACGGCCGCATCTCGCCGGACGAATTCTGGCAGTTGCGGCGTTCTCAGGCGGAGCAGCGGCTGAAGAAAAATTAAAGACGGCGCATGCGCGCCGCTTTAATTCCGCGCGTTCGAACGGACGCCTAGGGTACGGGAGCCGCGGCTCCCGAGCCCTAATCGGTACGGGAGCCGCGGCTCCCGAGCCCTGATCGCCGTTCAACGCGCGGGAGGCGAACCGTTGCGGCCGGCATCGATCGGCCCGCCCTGATTCTCCAGTAGAAAATCACGGACGACTTTAATCTGGTCTTCCGCCATCAACATCGGCGCGTGGCCGACGCCTTCGAACTCGACCAGCCGGGGCCGGGGGCCGCTCTGCGTCATGGCGAGGGCGGTATCTTTCAGCAACAAATCCGACTGCGCGCCGCGCAGCAGCAGCGTGGGACAGGCAATCGCATCCCAGAACTGCGACAGGTCGACGTCGGCGAGCGGCCCCTTCTGGAACGGCACGCCGATGCCGGGATCGTAGCGCAAGCCCCAGGAGCCGTCCTCATGCTGCTTCGCGCCGGTGGCGGAGAGATGCCGCCACTGCGCGTCGGTGAGCGGTCCGAACGGCGCCGACACGATGCGCATCATGGCTTCCAGCTCCTCGATGGTCTTGAAGCGCGGATCCTTGCCGACGAAGGTCCCGATGCGCTCGAGCGCTGCCTTGGGTAACTGGATCCCGACGTCGTTCAGCACCAGCCTGGCGATGGGCGACTTCGGGCGCGATGCGAGCAGCATGCCGATGATGCCGCCCATCGACGTTCCGACCCAGCAGATCCGCCGCGGCTTGCCGCCCGCCGTGACGCGGGCGATCAACGCCGTCATATCGGCGCAGTACTGGGGGTAAGCGTAGTCCTCCTTGGCGCGGAGCCATTCGCTTTGGCCGCGGCCGGCGACGTCGGGGCAGACCACCCGGAATTCCGGGAGCAGCGCCTGCGCGAGAAAGTCGAAGTCATGGCAGTTGCGCGTGAGCCCGTGCACGCAGATCACTACGCGCTCCGCGTCCGGGTCGCCCCATTCCACGTAGTGCATCCTGTGAAAGCCGGTGCTGGAAAGACACAGCACATGGTCGCTTTTCATGTTCCTGTCCGGGCCGGTCCTGTCGTGTCCCGCAAGAGTCTACCGCCTTTGAAAAACAGCGCCATGGCCGCGATCTGGATTACGTGGTAGAGGTCGTTGTGGTTGAAGTGGACGTGCAGGGTGACGTGGTGGTACTGGACCGCGGCAGCCAGGGCGGAGACTGCGATCCCGGCGAGCGCCCAGCACGACGCTTCGTCCCTGCGGGAAACGGCGGACCAGCCGTGCAATAGGAGCAACGTCGCCATTGCAATTGCGGTGTCGAGCACGACGTAGCCGTACGCGTCGTGGATCAGCATCCATGCGGCGTAAATTACAAGCTGCGCGCCAGCGATGGCGAGGAGCCCGGCACGCACGGCGCCGCGCGTCGTGGCGAGCACGCTGCCCGCCATCATGCCGAAGCTGAACACGCCGATGGCAAAAACCGTGACTTTCCAGCTGATGGCAAAGGTGGCCTCGCTCATCAAGGCGGCAAAACCGTGGTGCGTGCCCCCAAGCAGGGCGGAGACCGCCAGCGCGCCGAAGGCGAGCCCCCAGCATTTGCGGGCGCGTTCCTCCCTTGCATCCTGATACAGGCGCCAACCGAGACCAGCGCTGACTGCAGCCAGCGCGTAGTCGGTGATCATGGTCATCGGTTCGCTGATCATGCCCGTAGCGCCGCCCGACTACCGTTTATCGGCGATACACACCAGCTCGCCGCGCGCCGTGACCGGCGGACTCCCCGCAAAGTTGGCGAGATAGCGGCTGCGCAGGGCATCTGCGTTGGCGACGATGCTCGGCACGAATCCGAACCGGTGCAGGAATGCCGGCAGCTCGCCAGCGGCGATGCCGCACTTGAACGGTTCGCGCCACAGACGCAGCAGCCGCTTCACCAGCGGCGTCGCGTTATGGAAATCGATGTGGCCGCCGGTCATCGGTTCCATCACGGTGAACACGACTCGGCTGCCGTTGCTCCCGTGCGCGCCAAACAGCCGGAACAGGGCGGAAACTTCTGCTTGCGTCAGATACATCAGCACGCCCTCGATTACGAATACGCCGTTCGCGCCGCGGCGATAAGCGGGAACATTCGCTAGCGCCTCGTCAAGGGTCTGGCGCGTGAGGTCGGCCGGCTGGAAGACGAGATTTCTGCCACCAGCCTGATCCACCTCGACCGCTTCGCGCTTTAGCCGCTGCGTTGCCGGATGGTCGATCTCAATGAAGGTGACGGCCGGGTGAGAGCGATGCAACCGCAGTGCCAGGGTATCAAAACCGGCGCCCAGCACCACGACCTGGGATGCGCCCCGGGAGATCGCGTCGGTCACGGCTGACTCGATCATCTGCTTGCGCAGCATGAAGTGCAGCATCAGGCCCGGCACGGTCGAGCGCTCCGCAAGCCGCGCCAGCCCGCGCAGCGCCGGATGGCAAAGCGCGCCGATTGCGGCGCGCGTGGGTGTCGGGTAACACGAGATGAATCGGCGGCAAAGAGCGGCAGCGCCGGCGGGCACCAGGCCGCGCACGCGGGGATCGCCGTCGAGGAACACTGTGGCCGCGGCGATCAGCGTGGCGGTCGAGCTGGGCCGGTCTTCGCGCATGACTTAGCCGAACATCTTCCGGTAGTGACGGTACCAGTCGCTCTGGAACACCTCGGCGGGGTCGTACTTGCGCTTGAGCTTGAGGAAATCGCGGAACTGCGGATAGCAGGTCTCGACCTGCTTGCGGGTGGCGTACTTGTGGTAGGTCGGGAAATAGCTGCCGCCGTGCCTGATACCGATATCTATCAGGCGCCGGAACGCGTTCGCGGAATGGCGGATGCCTTCCGGCGTGTGGACCACGTGCAGGTTGAAGATGACGCAGGCGTATGGTTTTTTTGCCCATGCCAGGAAACTTTCCCTGTCCTGCTCAATCAGGCGGATGGTGCCGTAGATGATGTTGGCCTGGTTGCGACGGGCATCCTCGCGCACGTCCGTCATGAAGGCCTCGAGCGCGTCGCGCTCGCAGTAGATCTCGGTGATGGCCTCGGTCGCCGGGTGCTTCGCCCCGAGCCTGCGGTCGAGCGCGCGATGGTAGTGGTCGGGATAGACGCTCATCTGGTGCTCGTCCGACCAATAGACCTGCCCGTCGGTCGACAAGTAGTAGCCGGCATAGCGCTTGAAGGCCTCTGCCTTGTCCGCGTGCGCGAGGTAGAGGAGCTCGGTCCAGTCGGCATCCGCCAGTTCCTTCTGGGCCGGCGGAATCGGCGTCGCGTCGGTCACCGGCTTGTAGCAGGAGAACACGCCCCGGCGCAGGAAGGCGTCGGACCGGTCGTCGATCGAGTACTGGAAATCGCCGTAGAGGAAGCCGTCGCGGATGCGCTCGGAAAAGGCCCGCGGCAGCCCCTCGATGTCGCGCACTTCGACCACGCGCTGCACCTTGCGCCGCGGGACGAGCCGCAGCGTGACCGAGTAGATAAAG
>CAZCGD010000201.1:0-2179 GCA_964498105.1 uncultured Streptomycetaceae bacterium | reverse complement strand
AGTATCAACTGCCGGAGATACTTTGCCGTCAGGTTCAAAATCAATAGTCTTGTACTGGTCGTTCATGCCTCAAGTCGTCCATCCCAATTGGTTCCGTCAGAGCGGAAATTGTACTGCCTGAGATTGGAGAGAGCCACTTTTAGGCCGATTCAGTTCACGTCGAGTCTTCCGGCTCCGGCTTGCGCTCGAATCCAGTGCATCGCCCTACTGGCTGTGGTGGGTATTTGGCGAAGCGATTATCCGCCACAGACTTCTGGCAAAGCAGGAAGCGTGCCCCCTTCCCAGAGACGACTTCCTTCATGTGGCGGCAGGATTCGCACAGGCTAGAGATCATTAAATGAAAGGGGCGTAACTCGCACATCTCAGGCCGCAGAGCGTGTGTATAGCTCAGTTTGCTCAGTTTCAATGCGGTAGTTGACGAAGTTATCCCACTGGCCGTTGAGGTAGATGGCGCGCAGGTGCAGCATGGCTTGCGCGCCGTTGAGGGTCCAGCGCATGCCCGTCTGTTCCAGGCGGTCTTTCACCAGGTGGCGGCAGGCGCCTTCGGCCACGCCGCTGCCGATCGGGTAGCCGGCCGCCAGGTATTCATCGTACCGCATGTGCTCGCGGTTGTTCTCGTAGTAGCGGATCACTCCGTCGATCGTTTTCCGCTGGGCGCCCCGCAGGTGGTGTCGATCGGCCAGCCGTCGCAGCCCGCCGATCACATACCCCACCTGGCCCTGCAACAGCATCCGCAGACGGTGCGTCACAAACTCCTCCGCCGCCCGGCTCTTTTCCGGGTGGAAGCAATAAGCCGCCAGCCACAGCCGCTCCAGCACGTGAAACAGATCGAGCACGCCCACCGCGCGCGGCAGCCACTCGCCGGCCACTTGCCACAGGGCCGCCTCGCCATCCATCAGGCAGACCAGCGGTTTCTCTTTCGAGGGATCGCGCTCCAGACAATGCACCGCCATCTCGACGAACAGCCGTTGACGGCCCGTCGGCTCCTGGCCTTCGGGCAGCGTGGTCATCTCGGCCCAGACTTGCTTGTGCTGGGGCGCGGGCCGCTGCGCGCCGCGCTCGCGGCGCCGCACTTCATCGACCACGTCGTCGGGGGTGCGCGGGAAGGCATCGATGCTGTAGACCGCCCCCACGTAAGACATCTGCTTCTTGTTGGCCTTTTCGCCTTTGCCGCGGCGCGGGCCAGAGCGGACCCGTTCTTGCGGCGGGCGCCGCATCGGCACGCCCTTGCCGTCGGCCGTGACGACCAGCAGTTCGCCTTCCTCGGCCGCGGGCGGCGGGGCCTGCTGGGCGCGGAAGCTCTCGGCCTGTTGGGCCATCCGCTGGTTCATCTGCTCGGCGGCCCGCTCGCTGGGGGCCAGGTTGAGCAGCGTTTTCAGCGACGAAACGGCCTCGCCGAACGACTCTTTGACGCACAACCGTTGCAGCCAGTCCTCCAGCACGTAGGAGAAATCGCCCCGCGGCAACGCCAACCGCTCGTCCAGCGGGGCCCGTTCGATCCGCTGCCCGGCCCGGCGCGCGTAGACGAAGCGGGAGATCGATAACTCGCCGAAGATCGACAGGTAGCGCCGCGCGTGGGGTTCGGCCGAGCGACGGACGGCGTGCCCGTCGGCTTCGAGTTCTTCGCCCGCGTCGCCGTCGCCTTGGGCCGCCACGAACGTCTCCAACAACGTCAACCCCATCGCCAGCAACCGCGAGAACAACTCGCGCTCCACCTGGTCGATGCGCTGTTCCTGCTTCGCCGCCTGCTCCACGAACCGACCCATCGACTGCAACTGCCGCTGCGCCTTGAGAAACCCCCGTTCCTGAGCGA
Organism: uncultured Streptomycetaceae bacterium; assembly: GCA_964498105.1. Taxonomy (GTDB): domain Bacteria; phylum Pseudomonadota; class Gammaproteobacteria; order Burkholderiales; family SG8-41; genus SG8-41. The sequence goes on along the minus strand of CAZCGD010000201.1, from coordinate 366 downwards.
GAATCATGGCCGGGCCTCCTGGGAAAAGAACGCGGTTCTTGAACTACCACCGTTCTAACCTAGCGAGGCCCCTTCTTTCATCTTCGCGCCAGCACCGCACGTAACTCCTGGTGTATCAACCCGCTAGCACCCGCGATGTGCGAGTTACGCCCAAATCTCTTGGGCCTTCTCTCGTCGCTTGGCATCGGCCTCTTTGCGTTTGGCGAAGCTCTCGGTGGAGCGCTCAGCTTCGAGGTCGGCCTGAATCCGCTCAATCGTCGTTGCTGGTGCCCACACGCCTCTTGAGAAGAGTTTTCGGCCCTTCTTCTCCTGCACCACCCAATGATCGCCAGCAGCCTTCACTCTGCGGGTCAGGGCGGCATCACC
>CAZCGD010000200.1:0-3363 GCA_964498105.1 uncultured Streptomycetaceae bacterium | reverse complement strand
CACCAGCAGCTCATGCAGCGCAGCCACCGGCGCTTCACGAAGGAGCAGGTCGAGGCCGCGATCGCGCACGCCGCGCGCACCGACCGCATGGTGAAGGGCCTGATTCGCGGCGATGTCTGGGACGAATTGCTCCAGCTGTGCCTGCGCTTCACCTCCGGCGCGACCGCCAGGCCCCAACCGAATCGGGGTAGAATGGCCGCAGCCGCGCAGGCAGCGGAACGGAACCAGCAGGGGCTGTTCTAGTTTCCTCTCTGCCGGGCCTCGGCGGATCTCAGGGATGGACGTAACCACCTACATGCACGGCGTCGGCCGGCAGGCGCGCGCAGCGGCGCGCGTTGTTGCCCGCGCCGATACCGCAACCAAGAACCGCGCGTTGAAAGCAATGGCCGTGGCGATCGAGCGCGACGCGAAGCGCCTGCTCGAAGCCAACGCGCGCGACGTCCAGGAAGCGAAGCAGCAGAAGCTGGACGCGGCGGCGATCGACCGGCTCACGCTCACTCGCAAAACGATCGCAGCGATGGCGGACGGCCTGCGGCAGATCGCGGCGCTGCCCGACCCCATCGGCGGGATCACGCCGCTGAAGAAACGCCCGTCCGGCATCAGGATTGGCCGCATGCGCGTGCCGATCGGCGTGGTCGCCATCATTTACGAGTCGCGGCCCAACGTCACCGCGGATGCCGCCGGGCTGTGCGTCAAGTCGGGCAACGCGGCAATCCTGCGCGGCGGTTCGGAAGCGATCCATTCCAACCAGGCGATCGCCGCCTGCGTGCACGCGGGACTGAAGGCGGCGGGCCTGCCGGAGAGCGTGGTGCAGGTGATCGAAACTACCGACCGCGCCGCAGTGGGGCAGTTGATCACCATGCAGGAGCACGTGGACGTGGTTGTGCCGCGCGGGGGCAAGAGCCTGATCGAGCGGCTGATGCGGGAGTCACGCATCCCCATGATCAAGCACCTGCACGGCGTGTGCCATACCTACATCGACGACAAGGCGGACCAGAAGAAGGCGATCCGCATCGCCGACAACGCCAAGACGCAGCGGCTCGGCACCTGCAACACGATGGAAACGCTGCTGGTGGCGCGCGGCATCGCGGCCAATGTGCTGCCCCCGCTGTGCAAGATTTATCTGAAGAAAGGCATCGAACTGCGCGGCGACGAGGAATCGCGGATGCTCGTGCGACAGATGAAGCCCGCCACCGAGGAAGACTGGTACACCGAGTACCTCGACGCCATCCTCGCGGTGCGCGTGGTGCGCGACCTCGCCGAAGCGATCGAGCACATTGCGAACTACGGCTCCCAGCACACCGACGCCATCGTTACCGAGGACAAAGCGCGCGCGCGGCGCTTCCTGCGCGAGGTGGACTCGAGCTCGGTGATGGTGAACGCCTCCACCCGCTTCGCCGACGGCTACGAGTACGGCCTCGGCGCGGAGGTCGGCATCTCCACCGACAAGCTGCACGCGCGCGGCCCGGTGGGCCTCGAGGGCCTCACCTCGCTCAAGTGGGTGGTCTTTGGCAATGGCCAGATAAGAAAGTAAAGCGGGAGGCGTCAGGCGTGAGGCGCGGGCATGACAGCGCTTCGTCCTTCCCCTCTCTCCTCTCCCCTCTCTCCTCTCCGCGAATTCAGGGAACCGAATGAGCCAGACCATCGAAATAAAAGTGCCGGACATCGGCGGCTTCAAGAACGTGCCGGTGATCGAGGTGCTGGTGAAGCCGGGCGACAGCGTGATGAAGGAAGACCCGCTGATCACCCTCGAGTCGGACAAGGCGACGATGGAAGTGCCCGCGCCGCAGGCCGGCGTGGTGAAGGAACTGAAGCTCAAGCAGGGCGACAAGGTTTCGCAAGGCTCGCTGATCCTGACACTGGAAGCGCGCGACGCAGCAGCGGCTCCTGCTCCGGGGCCGAAATCTCAGCCGCTTGGGGGCAAGGACAGCAGTGCTCCAGCCGCTCCTGCGACGCCTCACGCCGCACGCCTTTCGCCTCACGCGCAAGGCGCTGACATCCACGCGGAAGTGCTGGTGCTGGGCGCCGGGCCGGGGGGCTACACCGCGGCGTTCCGCGCCGCCGATCTCGGCAAGAAGGTGGTGCTGGTCGAGCGCTTTCCGACGCTCGGCGGCGTATGCCTCAACGTCGGCTGCATCCCGTCGAAGGCGCTGCTGCACGTCGCCAGGGTGCTGACCGAGGCGGCGGAAGTCGCGCACGCCGGCATCGAGTTCGGCAAGCCGAAAGTCAGCCTGGAAAAGCTGCGCGCTTGGAAGGCCGGCGTGGTGAGCAAGCTCACCAAGGGGCTCACCGGGCTCGCCAAACAGCGCAAGGTGCAAGTGGTCCAGGGCAAGGGCCAGTTCGCGTCCGCTCACACCCTGAAAGTGGACACGACGGATGGCGTAAAGACGATTTCGTTCGACCACTGCATCATCGCCGCGGGGTCATCCATTGCCCGCATCCCCGGCTTCCCCTACGACGACAAGCGCATGATCGATTCGACCAGCGCGCTGGAGTTGCCGGAAGTGCCCAAGCGGCTGCTGGTCATCGGCGGCGGCATCATCGGCCTCGAGATGGCGACCGTGTACGACGCGCTGGGCAGCAAGGTCACGGTGGTCGAGCTGATGGGCTCGCTCATCCCCGGCGCAGACCCGGACGTGGTGCGGCCGCTCGCGAAGCGCATTGAGAAGCGCTACGAGAAAATTCTGCTTAAAACCAAAGTCTCCAGAATCGAAGCCGGGCACAGCGGACTGAAGGTTACTTATGAAGGCGAAAACGCGCCGCAGGCGGAAGTCTTCGACTTCATCATGATGGCGGTCGGGCGCCGGCCGAACGGACGCGAAATCAACCCGCAGGCCGCGGGGATCAACGTCAACGAGCGCGGGTTTATCCCGGTGGACAAGCAATTGCGCACCAACGTGCCGCACATCCACGCCATCGGCGACATCTGCGGCGAGCCGATGCTCGCGCACAAGGCGACGCACGAAGGCAAGACCGCTGCGGAAGTGATCGCCGGGCACAAAGCTTATTTCGATGCGCGCGCTATACCTTCAGTTGCCTACACCGACCCCGAAGTCGCGTGGATGGGCGAGACCGAGACCCAGCTCCAGGCGCGCGGTGCCGCTTACGAGAAAGCCGTATTCCCGTGGGCGGCGAGCGGCCGCGCCATCTCCATGGACCGCGACGAGGGGATGACCAAGCTGCTCTTCGACAAGACCACCCGCCGCCTGCTCGGCGCCGCGATGACCGGCGTCAACGCGGGCGAGCTGATCGCGGAAACCGTGCTCGCCTACGAGATGGGAGCGGATGCGACCGACATCGGCCTGACCATCCATCCCCACCCGACCCTCTCCGAGACCGTCTTCTTCGCCGCCGAAATCGCCG
>CAZCGD010000199.1:0-1634 GCA_964498105.1 uncultured Streptomycetaceae bacterium | reverse complement strand
CGCCCGCAGGGTATTACGCCGGGCCCGGGTACTGGCCGGGTTTCTTCTGGGGCAGCGGAATCGTGATTTCGACGGGTTTCTTCTTCGGCTACACCAACTGGAACCAGCGGCACGTTACCGTCGTCAACAACAACGTCGTCGTGAACCGAGTGTCCGTCGGCAGCAGGCCTCATGCCCCGGTAGTCTGGCAGCACAACCCAGTCCATCGCCGCGGCGTGCCGTTCCGCCATCCCGAAGCGCGCCAGAAGGTCGAGCAGTCCAGGGTCGTTCACCGTGACAGTCGCGTTGCCGACCGCAACGATGCGCGCGCAAGGCCCGCGCCGCCGCAGGAAGCGCGCAATCCGCGGCCCGAGCGCGCCGCACCGCAGGCCAGCGACCGGCGCAGCGAACGCGAGGACAGCCGACGTCCGCAAGCGCGCCCGCGGCAGGACGCCGCAGCACCGGTCGTGCGCCGTGAACTGCCTATGGCTTCACCGGCTGCCATCCGCCCCGAGCCGCGCCCGACTGCACTCGCTGGACGCCCCGACCCGCGCCCGGCTGCCCCGGCAGCGACTACCCAGGCCGCTCCGCAGCGGATGCTCGAACGGAGCCACCGCGCGGAACCGCGTCATGACGGGAATCGTGTGCGGCCGTTTGGCGCGGAGCGCGAACACGCTCCTGCGCCCCGTCCGTCGGCAAGCGCCCCGCTACACGCGCCGCGAGTGGATAACTACCTGCCGCGCGGCGGCGGAGTGCGCCCTCAGGGCGGCGGCAACCAGCGCGAATGGTCGGCCAGCCGCGACAGCGGCCGCAGATTCTGACGCCTGAATCAACCTAAAAACGGCGGTTGTTTACCGCAGAGACGCAGAGACGCAGAGGTAACGCGAAGAAAATCGATGAAACGACGGTCCACCAAATTGTAGAATCGTAGAAGCTCTGTAAGTCGTTGAACTTTCCGTTCTCCGCGTCTCTGCGCCTCCGCGGTTCGCCTTTTCTAGGATCAGCCCAGCGCCTGCCGGAAATCGCCGATCAGGTCGTCGAGGTCTTCGATGCCTATCGACAGCCGGATCAGCGAGTCGGCAATGCCCATCTCGGCGCGGCGCTCCGGTCCCATCTCCCAATAGATCGTATGGGCGATCGGGATCGCCAGCGTCCGGTTGTCGCCCAGGTGGCTGGACGAAATCACCAGCCGCAGCCGGTTGAGGAAATCGAAGCAGTCGATGCCGTCCGCCAGCTCGATGCTCATTAGCGCGCCGTAGGTCTTGAAAAGCGCTTTGGCAAGCCGGTGCTGCGGGTGAGCCTCGAGTCCCGGGTAGTACACTTTCTTGACTTTGGGATGCTTGGCCAGGAACCGCGCAAGTTGCAGCGCATTGTCGGAGGACTTCTCCATCCGCAGCGCCAGTGTTTCGGCGCCGGTCGCGAGGCGGTGCGCAGGCTCGGCGGCCAGCGTGCTGCCCACGTCCCGCAATCCCTTCTTGCGTATCTGCTGTATCCCCCACAGGGCGGGCTTCATGTTCTTGTAGTTGTCGTAGATGTTCGAAAAGCGCGTCCAGTCGTAGAGGCCGGTATCGGTTACCGCGCCGCCCAACGCATTGCCATGCCCGCCGATGCACTTGGTCAAAGAATTGATGACCAGGCCGGCCTGGTGCCGCTTC
>CAZCGD010000198.1:0-2223 GCA_964498105.1 uncultured Streptomycetaceae bacterium | reverse complement strand
CCGCAAAATAAAGCGACCATGCATTTCTCCCACCACCCCGTCGCTTCGCGCCACCCCTCCTCGGGCAGGAGGGGAGCTCATTTTGTTACTGACACTTAGCCGCCGCAGACGCGGCGAAAGCGTGCGCATGACCGCCGGCGGGCCGGGCTGCGGCAGGTGGCGATAACTCTCAGCTCGTCAACGCGCATGCACCAGCCGGGGTGGCTGTCGGGCGCGATCCATTTTGTCATCATCGCGATCGCATTCCAGGCCGAAAGCCGCGAAGTCTGGCCGTACGCCCTGCTGGCCATGTCGGCGGTCAGCTTTTTCGCCTGGGTCGCGAACTACCGCCGCTACCGCCATATCCACGACTTGCCCACCTCCAGGGTCGCCTCCGCGGCGCAGGGCTACGTCGAGCTATTCGGCCGCACCGAGCCCCTCCCCGGCGAACCGATCGTGAGCAAGTTGAGCCGGTCACCGTGCTGCTGGTATTCGTTTCAGATCGAGGAAAAGGGCGCCGACGACAACTGGAAGACCGTGGCCAGCGGCTCGAGCATCGAGCACTTCCTGCTGGTGGACGACACCGGCCAGTGCGTCGTTTCCCCGGAAGGCGCGGAAGTCCTGACGCACGACCAAAAGTCGTGGGAGGAAGGCAGCTACCGCCACAACGAGTGGCTGCTGCTGCCGGCCGTCCCGCTCTACGCAATCGGCGAGTTAATCACCACTACTGCCGGAGCGGCCGTGGTAGGCGAGGAGCGCGCCGACGTGGGCGCGCTGCTAGCGCAATGGAAAGCGAATCAGAAGCAGTTGCACGAGCGCTTTGATCTCGACCGCGACGGCAAGATCAGCTTGAAGGAGTGGGAACTCGCCCGCCTTCAGGCACGACGCGAAGTGCGCGCGCGCCAGGCCGAAGTGCAGTCGCGTTCGGTGGAAGGCGTCCACCTCCTGCGCCAGCCCGGGGACGGACGCCTCTTCCTGCTGGCCAACGAGATGCCCGAAAAGATCGGCTCGCGCTACCGCTACTGGAGCTGGGTGCACCTCGTTATCTTCCTTGGTGCGGGGAGCGCCGGGCTGATACTGTTATGAGGGTCAGGATTTGTCGTAAGGGGGGCTGTCATGATTACTCGCAGGGATTTTCTCAAGATCTCGGGCCTTACGGTCGCCTGGCCACATGCGCCAGTGCTGGCCGCACCGCAAGGCATCGTCGTCAACGACATTCACTCCGGGCTGAACGCAACCCGCGTCCACAGCATCGTGGAGCCGGACACGCTTGACGCGGTGCGCAGCGCGGTAAGTGCAGCACGGCGCGAACGTCGTGCGGTCTGCATCGCCGGTGGACGCCACGCCATGGGCGCGCAGGCTTTCGCCACTGACGGGGTGCTGATAGACATCCGCAAGCTCAACCGGGTGCTTGCGTTTGACACTGCGCGCGGCCTGATCGAAGTCGAATCGGGAGTCCAGTGGCCGCAACTGCTCGAGCATCTCGTCTCCACCCAGCGCGGGCGAAAAAAGCAGTGGGCCTTCTCGCAGAAGCAGACCGGCGCCGACCGGCTTACCATGGGCGGCTGCCTGTCGGCCAACGTGCACGGGCGCGGCCTCACGCTGCCGCCGTTCGTGGGCGACGTCGAGTCCTTCAAGCTGCTCGATGCCCGTGGCGAGCTCGTCAACTGCAGCAGGAGCGAGAACCCGGAGCTCTTCCGCCTCGTGATCGGCGGCTACGGGCTGTTCGGATTCATCTACTCGGTCACGCTGCGGCTCGTCCCGCGGCGCAAGGTGCAGCGGATCGTCGAGGTCCGCAACATCGAAGGGCTTCCCGGCGCCTTCGCGGACCGCATTCGCACCGGCTTCATGTTTGGCGATTTCCAGTACTCGATCGACGAGGGGTCCGACGACTTCCTGCGTCGCGGCGTGTTTTCCTGCTACCAGCCGGTCGTGGACACAACGCCCATACCCGCGGCCCAGAAGGAGCTGGCGGAGAACGACTGGACCGACCTCCTCTACCTCGCCCATGCCGGCAAGGCGGAAGCGTTCAAGCGCTACGCCGGATACTACCTCTCGACCAACGGGCAGGTGTACTGGTCGGACGAGCACCAGATGAGCATCTATCCCGACCACTATCACCGCGCGCTCGACCGCAGGCTCGGGGAGAAGCACCAGGCAACCGAGGCCATCACCGAGATCTACTGCGAGCGCGACGCGCTCGAGGCCTTCATGACGGACGTGCGCGAGGATGCCCGTCGCAAC
>CAZCGD010000197.1:0-3044 GCA_964498105.1 uncultured Streptomycetaceae bacterium | reverse complement strand
CACGGAAACACACGGACGAAACAAAAAGCTATTCAAGAAACCAACGATACACACGGATAGCCCGAACCCGGGCGCCTCATTCGCGGGGGATTTCCTGGACGTTTGCCTGCGGTTAGTTCTGGATTTTTATTTTTTCTTCCTGTCCGTGTGTTTCCGTGTGATTCCGTGGTCAATGTTTTTTCTGCTCACGCGCCGCGATCGTAGCCCGGCAGCACGCGCGCGTCGATCACGACGACCTTGCCTTCGCGCGCCAGCGCCAATCCCTTTTCAATCGCCGGCAGCACGTCCGGCACCTTGTCCACCGGGCCGATGCCCTCGCCGCCCATCATGCGTGCCATGCCCGCGATGTCCACGTCCGGGTTGGTGAGGTGCTGGCCGATCCACTTGTTCTCCTCCGGCCGGCCGCGCGCCTTCGCCATGCGGCCCTGGTGGCGCTCGTCGTTGTAGAACGAGCGGTTGTTGCACACCACCATCACGCACGGAATCTGGTAGTGGGCGGCGGTCCATACCGCCGTGTTGCCCATCAGGAAATCACCGTCGCCGATCACCCCGATGGGGATCCGCCCGGTGCCTTTCAGCGCGAGCCCCGCGCCGACCGTCATGCCCGGCCCGGAACCGACGCCGGCGCCGCCGTCGTGGCCGATGTAGTCGAGCGGGTGGCGGAAGTGCGTGTAGGCGCCGCTCCAGCCGAGCGGCATGCGCGTGTAACAGACGTCGAGCCCACGCGTCGCGGTCTCGAGTGCCGCGCCCACGCCGCGCAACGACACCTCACCTGGCATCGGCGGCAGCGGCACCCGCTCCGGCAGCATCGCGGTCGCCACGCGCGGCTTCACCGCGTCGAGCAACAGCGGCACCGCGGCATCGGTCTCGCACATCAGGTACAGGTCCATCGGCGGCAGGCCCTGGTGGTCCATGCTCCAGCCGCGATGACTGTAGGCGTCGCACGAGACCTGGATGATCTTGGAGGGCACCGCGTTACCGCTGCCGAAAGTCTGCTGCAACGTGCCGGCGAGATCGAGCCAGTCGAGCGACAGGATCACATCCGCCGCGGCGATCAGCTTCTTCGCCTCCGGCAGCAGCGATTGGAACGGCGGCACTGGGTGCAGGCGGTGATCGGTCGGGAACGCGGCGGCGATCTTGATGCTGGTCAGCACCGGCGAGTTGAGCTTTTCCGCCAGCGCCACGCGTTGCCGCCACCCCTCCAGGCTGCGCGAGCAACGGCCGGCGAGGATGAGCGGGTTCTTTGCGTTCGACAACAGCTTCGCCGCGGCGGCGACGAGTTCGGGCGCCGGCAGCGTGGGCTTCGGCACCGGGTAGCGCGATACATCCGGCAGCGGCGGCATGGAGTCGAGTTTCCGTTCCTGCATCTCGACTTCAAGGTTGATGTAGACCGGGCCCTTGGGCGCGGTCTGCGCGATCTGCGAGGCGCGCAGCAGCGCTTCCATCGCCGCCGCCGGCGAGCCGGGCTGGTTGTCCCACTTGGTGAAGTTGCGGATAAGGCCGCCCTGGTCGGCGCTGGTATGCACCCAGTCGATCCACGGGCGGCGCTTGGTGGCGTCCCACGGCCCGGTCGCGCCGAGCATCAGGATCGGCGCGCGGTCGCACCACGCGTTGTAGACCGCCATCGGCGTGCGCAGCAGGCCGATGTTGGCGTGCACTGCGGCGGCGATCATGCGGTCGGTGACCTTGGCGTAGCCGTGCGCCACCGCGATCGCGTTCTCCTCGTGAATCGACAGCACCATCTGCGGCGCGCGGTTGCCGAGATAGTTGACGATGCTGTCGTGCAACCCGCGATAGGTGGCGCCGGGCACCAGCGAGATGTAGGGGATGTCGAGTGCCCGCAGCATCGCCGCGATGGGGTCTGAGCCCCAGCATTCCTCGCTTTCGCGCGCGGGGACCGGAGTGTCGTGAACGATGGCGGAGCGGGCGTGTTCCTTGGATTTCATGCTGTCCTTATTCGAACTTGATGCCGGCGTCGCGGATCACTGTTCCCCAGCGCGCTTGCTCCGCGCGCATGAATTCCGCGAACTGCTCGGGCGACCTCGAGTCCGGCTCGCCGCCCATGGCGCGCAAGCGCTCGCGCACCTCCGGCGCCGCCATGACCTTGACCAGCTCCGCGTGCAAGCGTTCGACAATGGGCCGCGGAGTGCCGGCCGGTGCCAGCAGCCCGTACCAGTTGACGGCCTGGATTTGCGGGAACCCGGCCTCGACCGAGGTCGGCACCTCGGGCATCGAAGCAGCGCGTTTCGTGTCGAAGACGGCGAGACCGCGCATCCTGCCGTCCTTCACGTACGATGCGGCGCTCGTGACCACGATGATCACCATGTCCACGTCGCCGCTCATGGCGCCGATCATCCCGAAGCTCGCGCTCTTGTACGGGACGTGCGTGAACTTGATCCTGGCGGCCCCCTGCAGCAACTCGGCCGCGAGATGGTTCGCCGAGCCGACGCCCCCGGAACCATAGGCGATCTTGCCGGGTTGGGCGCGGGCGAGTCGCACCAGCTCGCCGAGACTCTTCGCCGGCACCGAGGGATGCACCACCAGCCCATTGGGAATAGTGGAGACCATCGCGATCGGTACAAAGTCGCGCATCGGGTCGTATCCGACCTTGCGATAGGCGAACGGGTTGGTCAACAGCGGCACCGCGCCCATCAGCAGCGTGTAGCCGTCCGGGGCCGACCTGGCTGCGGCCTCGAAGCCGATGTTGCCCGCGGCGCCCAGGCGAGGATCGACCAGCACCTGCTGCCCCAGCGCGGGCGTCAACTGCTGCGCGACCATCCGGGCCATGAGTTCCGATCCACCGGTGAAACCCACGATGATGCGGACCGGCTTAACGGGATAACCTTGCGCGATCGCGCCGGTTATCCCAAGGAAAAAGGCAAAAGGCAAAAGGCAAAAGGCCAGATTCCGGAACAACATCGCCGGTCTCCTCGTTCGGTTCACTGATTTTCCTTTACCTATAATTGGCGTAAAGCCTGCATCGCATGGTCAATCTTGCCCTTTTCCCTTTTCCCTTTTCCCTTTTGCCTTTTGCCTTTTGCCTT
>CAZCGD010000196.1:0-6235 GCA_964498105.1 uncultured Streptomycetaceae bacterium | reverse complement strand
CCACGAGCAGCCGCAGCACCTCCTTCAGCTCGGAGCGCTCGGGTGCTTTCGCGCCGACGTCGAAGGTCTGCCAGGTGCCGACGCCGACGACGGGCAGCATCTCGCCGCTGCGCGGGATCGGGCGCTTCAGGATTACGGGTTGCTGGGCGAGCGCTTGTTTGTTCATTGCAGCAAGGGTGGCGCAACAACCGGCAAGCCGCAGCAGGCGGCGCCGTGCGGGATCTACTGCGTCCGGAATGGTTTCTAACATAACTCCAGTCACCAGTCACAAAAACCGGTCAAGCAACATTAGCCACGGAAACACACGGAATGACACGGACAAGAACCCAACCCGGTTAACGTCCCAGCAATAATTTAGAGCGCCTTACAAAATAATTTCCCCTCCTGCCCGAGGAGGGGTGCCCGCGCGAGCGGGCGGGGTGGTGGGAGAAACGTGCGCAGGCACGTCCTTCGAACCCCCAACCCGTTCATCGTTACCGCAGCATTGCGCTAATATAGCCCGTCCCACTCGATATGGATGATCCGCCATGCTGAAGCCCGATGGTCTGGTCGCTTTCGTCAAGCGCGCCTGCCCCGCCTGCACGCTGATCGAACCGGTAATGCAGCGGCTGGCCCAGGCCGTTCCGTCGTTCCAGGTAGTGTCGCAGGACGACCCGAAGTTTCCATCCCGGGTCGCGGATATCGTCGATGACCGCGAGCTCGATCACTCGTGGCTCAACAACATCGAGTTCACGCCGACACTGATCCGCTACCAGGGCGGTCGCGAGGCGGAACGCATCGTCGGCTGGGACCGTGACAACTGGCGCCGGCTGACCGGCGTCCGCGACCTTGGGGAGGGGCTGCGCGCGTTTCAGCCGGGGTGAGGCTCGCGCTCTCTCGAGCCCGGGGTGGCCGAGCGGCTGGAAGCGAAGCACAAGGGCGGCACGCTGCGCTCGCGCAAGATCGAGTACGCCGATGCCGACGATCCCGTCGAGTTGTGCTACGGGCGCGGCTGGACCGACGGCCTGCCGGTGACGCCGCCCACCGACGAGCGCGTCATCGCCATGTTGAAGGGCACGACGCGCCGTCCCGACGAGAAAATCGGCAAGATCCCGCCGTTCCTGGCTGATTGCACCGTTGAGAAAGTTGCCATCAACGCGGTGATGGCCGGCTGCAAGCCTTCGTTCATGCCGGTGTTGCTGGCGGCGCTCGAAGCGGCGCTCGAGCCGGTGTTCACGCTGCACGGCGTGCTTGCCACCACCTATTTCTCCAGCCCCATCATCATCGTCAACGGCCCGATCGCGAACAAAATCGGCATGAACAGCGGCATCAACGCGCTCGGGCAGGGCAACCGCGCCAACGCCACCATCGGGCGGGCGCTGAACCTCATCGTGCTGAACGTCGGCGGCGGCCGGCCGGGAGAAGCCGACCGCTCGACGCTCGGTGCGCCGAGCAAGTACACGCTGTGTTTTGCCGAGGACGAGTCGGATCCGGATTGGGAGCCGCTGTCGGTAGCGCGCGGCTTGCCGCGCGGTGTTTCCGCCGTGACTCTGTTCCAGGGCCACGGGCCGGAGGCGTTCGTGGACCAGAAGTCGCGCACGCCAGAAGCGCTCACGCGTTCGTTCGCCAGCTCCCTCGTCAAGATCGGGCATCCCAGGCTGGTGCAGTCCGCGCGCACGATCCTGGTGCTGTCGCCAGAGCACTACGCGATCTACAAGGAAGGCGGCTGGGATAGAAAGCACATCGAGCGGGCGCTCTACGAAGCGACGATACGCCCGGGCGCCGAGCTCGTCGCCGGCACCGACGGCGTGGGCGAGGGCATCCCGGCCGCGCGCGCGAACGAGCAGGTGCCCAAGTTTCATGAGGACGCGCTGATGGTGGTGCGTGCGGGCGGCAAGGCAGGGCTGTTCTCGGCGATCCTGCCGGGGTGGCTCGCGGGGCGTAACCGGCTGGAATTGCAGCCGGTCACGAAAGAAGTAAAAAGTTGAACCGCGACATAAGAACCGGACATTAGCCGCCAAGCCGCCAAGCCGCCAAGAAAAGCTGAGACACTAAGGACACAAAGGACACGAAGGAATAACTAAGAGTCGAATCACGACATCCCCTCCTGCCGGAGGAGGGGTGGCGCGTAGTGCCGGGGTGGTGGGAGACGAATCACGACTCACAGCAGTCAATCCGTTACAGGAAACAACAATGGTAAACGCCGTTCGCTTTTTTGCGGTAATGGCAGTCCTTGCGCTCAGTACCGTGGTACAGGCGCAGCAGTTTCCCACGCGACCGGTGCGATTTGTCCTTGGATTTCCCGCCGGAGGGCCCACCGATGCCGCAGCCCGAATAATCGCGCAGGCATTGTCGCCAGCGCTGGGGCAGTCCGTCATTGTCGACAACCGGCCCGGCGCGGATGGCGCGATCGGCGCCGAGATGGCGGCGAAAGCGTCGCCTGACGGCCATACCCTGCTGCTGGGCAGTGGATCCAATATCGCAGGCATACCGGCCATGCGCAAGAATCCGCCTTATGACTCTATCGCCGATTTCGTGCCGGTGGTGTTTGTCGGATGGAGCAGTCTGATATTGGTGGCGCATCCCGGCGTGCCGGCAAAAACGCTCGGGGAACTGATTACGTACGCGCGCGCGAACCCGGGCAAGCTCATCGTTGCCGCCGCCAATCCACCTACGATTTTCACCATGGCGCAGATAAAGGCGGCCGCGAATGTGGACATCCTCCACGTCCCTTACAAGGGCGACGCGGCGGCGGTGCCGGATCTCCTTGCGGGGCGCGTTCACCTTCTAATCGGCGGCACCAATCTGCTGTTGCCATACGTAAGGGAAGGTCGGCTGCGCGCGCTCGCGTCGCTGACACGCACCCGCACCCGGCCGGCGCCCGAGGTGCCGACCATAGTCGAGGCCGGTATCCCGAACTTCTCGATTTTTGGATGGTTCGTCTTTTTCGCGCCGGCGAAGACGCCCGCGCCTATCGTTGAACGGCTCGAGCGCGAGATCAACGCTGTATTGAAACGTCCGGAAGTCCAGGCTCAATTCGACAAGATCGGCCTCGAAACGGGAGGCCCGTCACGGCAGGAGCTCCCCGCATTTATCAAGGGGCAGCTGGTCTCATGGGCCACCGCCGCGCGCGATGCAGGCATGCCGCTGCAGTGAGCAATTGGTCCATGGCCATTCGTATCGTTCGACTCGGTTCGGCGAGGGCGCCGGATGAAGGACTGCGAATTGGCACCGTGCGGCGTCCGCCGCGCGGCGTGCCAAAGTCCAGGTTTTCATCCGGCAATTGGTACGACGTCTGGCTTCCGAATTTGTCTCCCGCGCAAGAGACCGTCGCGCTGGCGCTGCGCGCTCGAACCGAACGTCAATGGGCCACGTTCGTGAAGCGCTATCGAACCGAGATGAAGACACCTGATAACAGCCGCGTGCTTGATCTGCTGGCTGCCCTTTCGCATGAAGCACGGTTTTCCGTGGGTTGCTACTGCGAAGACGAGTCCCACTGTCACAGGTCGGTACTGCGTCAGCTGCTGCTCGAGCGCGGGGCTAAGGTCATATAGATCGCACCGGACACCGCAAAACCGGAAAATCAGACCGCATACTTCAAAGTGGAGGCCGCCATGCGCTGGATGAACGTGATTGCAGTCGGGGCGATCGTTGCCCTTGGTTTCGTTGCGGGATGCGCGACCCCGAAGCCCTCGCAGCCTGTCACAGCATTCGAAGGCGCGCGGCTGATCGTGGGGGACGGGCGCGTGATCGAGAAGGCGACGTTGGTCGTGGACGGCGCCAGGATCGCCCAGGCCGGCGCGGCGGCCGACGTCCGGGTGCCTGCCGGCGCCACGCGCGTGAACCTCGCGGGCAAGACCGTGATGCCGATGGTGATTGACACTCACGTTCATCTCAGCCGCACTCGCGATGCGCTGATACGGGACTTGAAATTACGCGCCTATTACGGCGTGAGCGCCGTGCTGAGCATGGGCACGGATCCCTACGAACTGCTTGATATCCGCAGCCTGGCGATTCCCGGCGCAGCGCGGTATCTCAGCGCGGGGCGCGGGATCACGATGCCCGAGCCGGGACGCACGACAGCGCCGATCTGGATCACGACCGAGGCCGAGGGCCGCAAGGCAGTGGCGGAGCTCGCGGCGCACAAGATCGACATGGTCAAGATCTGGGTTGACTCGAGGGACGGCAAGTTCAAGAAGCTGACCCCCGAAATCTACGCCGCCATCATCGACGAGGCGCACCAGCGGGGGCTGCGGGTCAGCGCGCACATCTTCAATCTCGAGGATGGGAAAGGACTGATGCGCGCCGGGGTTGACGCGCTCGCGCACGGCGTTCGTGACATGGACATCGACGACGAAACGGTGGCGATGTTCAAGCAGCGTCCGAACCTGGTGCTCACCCCGAACCTGCCGGATCGCGGCGTGAAGGTGGAACTGGGCTGGTTGCGGGCGGGCCTTCCGGCCGACGAGGTTGCGAAGCTCGAATCGGTCAATTACGACCGGCCGACGGCGCAGCACTTTTACGGGATCCAGGCGCGCAATCTTGCGAAACTGAATGCCGCAGGCGTGCGCATCACGCTTGGCACCGACGGCAACCGGCCGTGGGGTGCGCACGACGAGATGGTGGACATGGTGAAGGCCGGGATGACACCGATGCAGGTCATCGTGGCGGCGACGCGTAACTCGGCCGAGTTCCTGCGGATCGCCGACGCCGGCACGCTGCAAGCCGGCAAGAGCGCCGACTTCATCGTGCTCGACGCAAACCCGCTGGACGACATCGCCAACACGCGACGCATCTCAGCGGTGATCCTGCGTGGCGCGGCCGTGGACCGCGCGCAGCCGGTGCGCTAAGGACCAACCAGAAAAAGGGGACGTACATCTTTTTGATCGCGATATGTTCTGGAAAAGATGTGTCCCCTTTTTTTCAACGACGGATGCTGAGCGATGGTGCCGCGCGCCGGTTAACTCGGGCGTAAAATATGTTTGGTCCTGGGTTTCTTGGCGTGCTTGGCGTTCTTGGCGGTTCGATTGGCCTTGTATGTGTTTTGGCGCCTTGGCGGCTCAATTCAGGTTTATGATTCCTTTGTGTCCTTTGTGTCCTTTGTGTCCTTTGTGTCTAGGCTTTTTTGAAGGAGGGTACGATGAACTGGATGCGTGATCCCACTGCGGAAACATCCCCCGTGAAGCGCCCGCGCCGCGCCCCGCCGAAGTCGCTCGAAGGCCTGACCATCG
Source organism: uncultured Streptomycetaceae bacterium (assembly GCA_964498105.1). Lineage (GTDB taxonomy): Bacteria > Pseudomonadota > Gammaproteobacteria > Burkholderiales > SG8-41 > SG8-41. Next base: position 1,025 of record CAZCGD010000196.1, on the reverse strand, counting down.
GCCTCTTCGACATCGGCAAGACGCGCACCCCCGAGTTTCTCGATCGCGTTGAGCAGCGCTTCAAGGAGAAGGGGCTCAAGACGAAGCGCTGCGGCAAGCCGACCAACGCCAAGGTCGCGACGCCCGAGAACCTGCAGAAGATCTCGTCGGAGGTTGACGTCGTCCTGATCGGGCTGTCCGACTGAGGCTCCTGCACGTCGTGCAGTCTGCACGACCTCATGAACTTCGACAGCCGCGGCATACCAGGCATCTCCGTCGTCACCACCGGCTTCACCGACGCAGTGGAAGTGCAGTCGAAAGCGCTCGGCTTCGAGCCGGCAGTGCTCTACGTGCCGCACCCGATCCAGAACCGCACCGCCGAGGAATTGAACAAGATCGCCGACGACGCGGCGGAGCAGGCCCTGCGTATGCTTACTGCAAAATAGACAGGATTAACAGGAATAGACCGAAACAAAAGCAAGAATGGACAGGATTAACAGGATTAGACCGAAACAAAATCAAAAAGCAGTAGCTCCATGATTGCATCGAATTGATGCTGTCATTCTAGGTCTTGGTGTTGTTTTAATCTTGTAAATCCTGTTGATCCTGTCTATTTGGTCTTGAATTTGGACTTTGCCTTAATCTTGTAAATCCTGTCCATTTCAAGCCTTTTCCGCACGAGGCTGCGTGCGGGGAAGGGCCATCCAGTTTTTTCCTGCGCAGCCAGCTTACCGTTAGCCAGGCGAGCGCCTGCGGGATCAGCCCAGCGAGTCGATTAACTCCACCATCCGCTTGCGCATCGCCGCATTGGGCAGCCGGGAGCGGCCGGCGTTGAGGTTGTCGACCATGTATTCCGGCTTGTCCGTGCCCGGCAGCACGACGTTCACCGCCTCGCTGGCGAGGATGTACTTGAGGAAGAACTGTCCCCAGGTCGGCGCGTCGAACTCTTTCGCCCACTCGGGCACCGCCTTGCCGGCCACGGCCCGGAACAGCCGGCCGCGGGCGAACGGCAGGTTGATCATCAAGGCGGTGCCGGTTTCGGCTGC
>CAZCGD010000195.1:0-4945 GCA_964498105.1 uncultured Streptomycetaceae bacterium | reverse complement strand
ATCTGCGTTCATCCCGTTCCAATGACCTGCGCAAGCTCCTCATGATCGATGGTCCGCGACACGCCTGGAAGACGGACATTGGAACGGGATTCATCGGCGGCTCAGTAATCGATGCGCGCGTTGTTGCAATGGAGTAGGATATCCAGTATGAAGATCGCAACTGGAAAAATCGTTGACGGAAAAGTCGTCCTGGAGGGAGAACCGTTGTCGGAAGGTTCGGTGGTTACGGTTGTCGCCCGCGAAGGTGACGAGACGTTTGACGTCTCGCCCGAGGACGAGCGGGCGCTGCTTGCGGCTATCGCCCAGGCTGAGCGCGGCGAGGTCGTCTCCTGGGAACGGCTCCGGGAGCAGCTGCGCCGCTTCGGGTGACATCGCCGCTTCAGATCAAGGTCTCCCCGGGACGCTCAAGCGCAGATCGAGAAGGCGGCTGCGTGGTGGGCGCAGAACCGGCCGCTCGCGCCCGGTGCGGTGCGTCAGGATCTCGACCACATCCTTGGTCTATTGTCAGTGGAACCCGGCATCGGCGCATGCGCACGCCGCGCGACCCTGGAGGGGGTGCGCCGCGTCACGCTTTCGCGGATTCGGTACTACGTGTATTACCGCGAATCCAGCGACGCTCTCGAGGTTCTCGCTTTCTGGCATACCAGTCGGGGGCGTGAGCCGCCCCTTTAGTCGGATCCTCGAATCTCTGCGCGTCTCCGCGGTTCAATTATTGTTCTCGATGTCATCGGCGTCTAACAGCGGCAAGAAAGGCCGTGATCCGTGAATCGTGATTCGACTCCCACCACCCCGTCACTCCGTGACACCCCTCTTCTGGCAGGAGGGGAATTTTTGAGCGCGCTTCCAGCGGGATCAGCTACGTTTCATCAGTCACGCGGCATCAGTCACGTCGTATCAGTCACGTCGTATCAGTCACGCTTTTTTCGCGGCGTGATCGGCGGCGCCGCGCTATGGGCCGCATTGAGTGGCGGTATCGGCGCCGCGGAGTTCACCTTCGCCGCGCTCGGCGACGCGCCGTACTCGCGGTTCGAAGAGGTGCATTTCCCCGGCCTGCTGGCCGGGATGAGCAACGAAGACCTCGCCTTCGTGGTTCACGTCGGCGACTTCAAGTCGGCCAGGGCGCCCTGCAGCGATGAACTCTTCCGCCAGCGCCGGGAGTGGTTCGATCGCGTCCGTCATCCATTCGTGTTCGTGCCGGGCGACAACGAATGGACGGACTGCCACGGTGTCCAGGCGGGCGGCCACGATCCGCTGGAGCGGCTCGCGAAACTGCGCGAGCTGTTTTCCGGGGGCGAGGAGAGTCTCGGGCGGCGGCGCATCAAGCTCGCCCGCCAGTCGCCGGATTACCCGGAACACGCCCGCTGGCGTCACGGGAATACGCTGTTTGTGACGCTCAACGTGCCGGGCAACGCCAACAATGCGCGCCGCATGCCGGAAGAATTCCGCAGCCGCAGCGCGGCCGTGGCCCAGTGGCTCGGGCAGTCGTTCAATCTTGCACGCGGGGACGGGCTCCGGGCCGTGGTGATATTCATGCAGGCCAATCCGTGGGTCTCGCCCAGCAACCGCTACTTCGGCTATCGCGAGCTGCTGGCCGCGCTGGCGAGGGAAACCCTCGGCTTTGACGGCGAGGTGCTGCTCGTGCACGGCGACACGCACCGCTACCGCGTGGACTCGCCGCTCCGTGACCCCGACACCGGTGCGCCGGTCGCCAATTTCACGCGCGTCGAGGTCTTCGGCAGCCCCGGCATGAACTGGGTGCGCATTCGTGTGGCCGAGGAAGCCGGGCGGGTCAGTTTCGAGGTGACGCCGGGTAACTGACGCCCGCAGGGCGTCAGTCGGTGAAGCGTGACGTGGTACTGCGTGACGTGGTACTGCGTGACGTGGTAATTCGTGACGTGATGCTGCGTGACATAGTGAGGCGGGTCGAAATCAGCAGCGCTTTTCCATGTCACGCGTCATCATTTCACGCTTTACCATGTCACGCTTCACCATGTCACGCTTTTCAATGATGGTGCTCATGCCCATGAGCACCATGCACATGGCCGTGGGTCAGCTCTTCAGCGGTCGCCGCGCGCACAAGCGTCACCGTGCCGGCAAAGTGTAGTGTCTTCCCTGCGAGCGGATGGTTGCCGTCCACCACCACCTTGTCCTCGGCGATGTTCGTGATGGTATAGACGAGCGACGTGCCGGATTCGACGCCGCGCCCCTCGAACTGCATGCCGACGGCGATGTTGTCGGGAAACTTGTTGCGCGGCTCGAGGTGCACCAGTTGCGCGTCGTAATCGCCGAACGCATCGTCGGGCTCGAGCCGGACGCTGCAGGTTGCGCCGGCGGCCTTTCCGGTGAGCGCCTGCTCCACCAGCGGGAAGATGCCCTGGTAGCCGCCGTGCAGGTATTCGATGGGCGCGTCAGTCTTCTCGATCAACTTGCCATCGGTATCGAACAGTTCGTAGGTGAGGCTGACGACGGAATTTTTCGCTATTTGCATTTACTCACGTTCTTGAGGAGATCCAGTACTTCCCGCGCATGGCCGCGCGGGTTCACGCCGTAGAGCGCGTGTTTCAACACGCCCTTGCGGTCGATAATGAAGGTCGAGCGCACGATGCAGGTCTTTTTCCTGCCGTCCACTTCCTTGTCGTGCAGCACTCCGTAGCGGCGGCATACCTCCCCATCGACGTCCGCGAGCAACTGCACGCACAGGCCATGCTTGTCGCGGAAGGCGCTGTGCGCCATACAGTCGTCCATGCTCACGCCCACCACCACCGCCTTGAGGACGCCGAAATCCTCCTCTTTTTCGCTGAATTCGATCGCCTCCTGCGTGCAGCCTGGCGTATCGTCCCTGGGAAAAAAATAGAGCACGACGTTGCGCTTGTTCCGGAAACTGTCGAGGCTCACCATGCTCATGTCCGCATCCGGCAGTTCAAAAGCGGGCGCGGCCCCCCCTGGTCGCAGCATGGTCGAGGTGTGCAGTGTGTCCGGCAACATGACGGCTTTATTTTGTAAACATCACCGGCCGGGGTCAAGCGGTTTAGGAGTTTGCCGGTGTTCCACGCGACAAACTCCTTAAATAAAACTCTGAATTACGCGCCTGGAATGGATTCGCACACTCGCTCGCTGCTGGAGTCGGATACTATTGCCCGGGTAGATTACAAATCCAAATCAGGGCAATTCGTCATAATACAGTCCGGTATATTCGGAAGTTATACTTTAAGCAGCTTGTTGGACAGCCAGGTCCGGCAAGCTGCTTGTTATCATCGTTTTGCATGAGAAAACATCCGCTAGCGGGACTGCCGGCGAGTGAGTTTCTGCGCCGTTACTGGCAAAAGCAGCCGTTACTGGCGCGCGACGCCCTGCCGGAGTGCGCCGGGATCGTGCAGCCCGCCGGCCTGTTCGAACTGGCGGGGCGCGACGACCTGGAATCGCGGCTGGTGCTGCGCAGCGGAAGCCGCTGGCGGGTGCGGCACGGCCCCTTCGCGCGGCGCGAATTCGCGAAACTGCCGCGCCAAGGCTGGACGCTGCTGGTACAGGGCGTGGACCACGCGCTGCCCGCCGCGCGGGAGCTGCTGGAGCGATTCTCGTTCATACCCTACGCGCGGCTCGACGACGTCATGGTGAGCTACGCCCCGCGCAGCGGCGGGGTCGGTCCCCATTTCGACAGCTACGACGTATTCCTGCTGCAGGGCGAGGGCAGGCGGCGCTGGCGCATCAGCCGGCAGCGCGATCTCGATCTGGTTCCCGGCGCGCCGCTGCGGATATTGAGCCGCTTCCGCCCGTCCCGCGAATGGATGGTGCAGCCCGGCGACCTCCTCTACCTGCCACCGCGCTGCGCGCACGACGGCATCGCGGTCAGCGACTGCATCACCTACTCGATCGGCTTTCGCGCGCCCAGCGCCCAGGAGCTGGGAGCGCGGTTCCTGGAGTTTCTGCAGGATCGGCTCAGTCTCGATGGTATTTATTCCGACCCCGGACTGCAGCCCCAGCGCCGCCCGGCCTGTATCGCGGACGATATGCTGGGGAAGGTGCGGGGCATGCTGCGCCAGATCCACTGGAGCGATGCGGACGCGATGCGCTTTCTCGGTTGCTACCTGACCGAACCCAAGGCGAGCGTGCTCTTCGCGCGCCCTTCCCGACCGCTTGCGGAAAACGCGTTTCTGGCGCGCGCCGCGCGCCGCGGCACGCGCCTCGCATTGCCGAGCCGCATGTTGTTCCGGGGCCACACCCTCTTCATCAACGGGGAAGCCCACACGCCGGGCGCGACCGCCGCGCGGCGGCTGGCGCGGCTGGCCGACCGGCGGTCGCTGCCTCCGCTCCCCCGCCTCGACCGCGAGGCGGCGCAGTTGCTTTACCAGTGGTACCGGGCTGGCTACGTTCACCTCGGTGACCTCGGTGAACAGTGATGAATGTTGAGTGTTGAGTGATGAGTGATGAGTGAAGAGAAAAACCCGCCAGTGCGGTGGCCTGGCAACCTGCCGAACGCGGAGTACCGCCGCTTCGAGGGCATGGTCGAATACGAGGCGGTGATCGACGGCCTGATCCCGCAGACCCTGCGCACCATCAGGGTCTTCGACCGCAGCCTGTCCCGCGCCTGGAGCTCGTCGCAGCGCTACGAGACCCTGCGCCAGTTCCTGCTCGCCAACCGCGCGAACCGCCTGCTGATCGTGGTGCACGACGCCGAGCCGATCGAGCGCGAGTGCCCGCGCATGGTGGACCTGGTACTACAGTTCAGCGCCGCGGTCAGGATCCACGAGACGCTGAGCCCGGCGAAGCACGTCTACGATCCGTTCGCCGTGTTCGACTCCAGCCATTACGTCCACCGCTTCCACTACCAGCACCTGCGGGCCGCCCAGGGCACCAACGACGTCATCGGGGCGCAGCAACTCCTCGATCGCTTTTCCGAGATCTGGGAGGCCTCCGCCCACGTCGTGAGCGCCGACACCAGCGGACT
>CAZCGD010000194.1:0-5240 GCA_964498105.1 uncultured Streptomycetaceae bacterium | reverse complement strand
CGTTCATCCTCCCGCTCGACTGCGCGTGCAGCCTTGGCGCTTCCCCGCTGAATCCAGATAAAAATGTCGGTATCAAAGATCACGGTAGCGACCGCCTCGCAGTGCTTCCATGGCACTATCGACGGAACCCCTGCGGCGGCGCATGTTGAAGAATGCATGTTCGGCCACTTTTCCGGTCGGGCGCGGCCGCTTCGTCGTCAATATGCCCTTCACTCGCCCGTGGTAGAGAATATTGACGTCCTCGCTTCGCTCGAGTGCCTTCAGGACATCGTTCATGCGGTATCTGAGATCAACAATGGTGGCCTTCATGCGTGCATGCTCCATATATGTCTAGGTGTAATTATACATTATGTCCACCTGGGAGTCCGTGTCGGCGCCGGAAAGGTTCCTGACACTTTTCTCCGGAGGAACCTGGAGCGCCATTACTTGCGCTTGGCAGTGCCCAGCCAGCGGTAAGCGACGCCGGCCAGAGCGGCGCCGATCAGCGGCGCCACCCAGAACAGCCAGAGCTGCTGCAGCGCCCACCCGCCGACGATCAACGCCGGCCCGGTGCTGCGCGCCGGGTTCACAGACGTGTTGGTGACCGGAATGCTGATCAGGTTAAATGGGACGCACACCTTTTCAGAATAATGTGTGCGTCCCATTAATCTACTTCAGTAGTGTCATTCCGGCTTTCGCGGATCGCTTATCGAAAGTCACCACGCTCTTGCACCCTGCCGCCATTGCAGAACGCTCAACCAGACAATCAGCGAAGTCGGTCTTGCCATCGTCTTGCGCGATATAGCGCACCAGAACATTGGTGTCGATGCCAATCATCGACCGGCGCCCCGCGCCCGAACTACAGCATTCATGTCTTCCACGCTGACCGGCTTGGAGGGCTTACGCAGCACGCCCTTCAGCGAGCGCACATCATCGATTGCCGGTTTGATCGCAAACATGCCGTCCCCGATCTCGACGAATTCAATTCGATCCCCCGCGTCCAACCCCAGCCGCCGCCTTACATCCAGCGGGATCGTCACTTGCCCTTTGGTCGTCACGGTTGATGCGGTCATATCGACTCCTTTCAATTATCCTATTCCTTGCCATACGGTAAGTTACTGGCAGGCGCAAGTCTGCGCACAAAACAGGCGTCAGGAACCTTGGTCCGGTTAGAAACTGACCGCCAGTCCGACCGACCATCCTCTGACGTTTTCGCCGAACTTGTAGCGGGCCATCAGCCGCGTGCGCATTACGGAGATGTCGTACTTGCTGGAGTCGAACTCGAGGCCGGCGCCGACCGAATTAAGGTGATTGAACCCGAGCACGCCGTCCAGGTCGCCGAGGAAGGTCGTGTGGGCGTACTCGAGCACGTAGCGGAGCGGCCGCTCGAGCATCGTGGTGCCTGTCGGCGCTCGCCACCGGGTCCACAGGCTCACGCTCTGGGCATCGGCGCTGCCCTTCACCGCCGCCGAGGTGCCGCCGTAGCTCTGCAGGTAGATGTTGGTGTACCGCAGCTCGACGTCGATCTCGTTCCCGGACCGATAGCGCTCGTAATCGAGCACCAGCGAGCCGCCGAGGCCGTAGGAGTTGAGCCGGCCGTGCTGAAGAAAGTCGAGCTCCGCGCCGGTTGCGGTCTGGCCGGTAACCGATACATTGCTCTCGACGCGGCCGTACGAAAAATTGAAGATCGGGCGGAACACCAGCCCCGAGGCAACCGGAAAATCCCACCCGATTCCCCCGGTCGCCGAGTACGCGTCCCACTTCGCCGCGACCGAGCTTTCGACCTGGCCGTTACTCGCGATGAAAGTCGGATCGTAGCGGGCGTAGCCCAGGGTGCCCTCGAGGTAAAGCGGGAATTCCCTGCTTACCGTGTAGCCGCCGCCGAGCGTGGTCATGCCGAAGTCGGGGTTCCCCGTCGCATCGTTGGAAATGGAGAGCGCGCCGGTGGTAACGTCCGGCGTCAGCATATAGCCCATCAGCGCGAGCACGCCGTTCACGCGTTTCTGGAGGTTCCCGCCGATCGGCTGGAGCACCTGCCCCAGCGCCAGCACCGGAGCGAGCGCACATGCGGCCCCCAGCACCAGCGCTGCGATCTCCGAACGGCGCCGGTACGCCGGCGCCCGGCGGGTTGCGGTGGTCATGAGCGCTGTGGGGAACGGTCGGAATCCGGCTTTCCACATCCCATCACTGGCCGACTATTGCGGGCCGTAGATGTGGAAGAAATTACATGGGATGCGGAAAACAGGGGCAAGGCCGTCGGACGGCGACCAGGTCCTGCTGAAATGCGATTCCATCCTAACTTGCCTCTGACGAGTACTGGCGCTCTAAGCGTCCTCGCTCACCCACGCGGAGAGCTGGGTATAAGCGACCGCCAGCACCACCGGCCCGACGAACAGACCGACGATACCGAAGGCCAGCAGGCCGCCGATGACGCCGGCGAAGATCAGCACCAACGGCAGGTCCGCGCCGCTCCTGATGAGCAGCGGGCGCAGGATGTTGTCGAGTGTGCCGACAATGACCGTCCACACCAGCAGCACCATGCCCCACACGGGATCGCCGCTCCAGAACAGCCAGGCCACCGCCAGCGCCAGCACCGGCACGACGCCGATTTGCGCGACCGCGAGCACGAACATGAGTGCGGTCAGGAAACCCGCCAGCGGCACGCCGGCCACCGCGAGGCCGATGCCGCCGAGCACGGCCTGCAGGATGGCGGTGACAACGACTCCCAGCGCGACCGCCCGGATCGCCTGCCCCGCGAGCGTGACTGACTGCTCGCCGCGCGGCCCGGCAAGCCGCCGGGCGAATGCGCGCACGCCGTTGGCGGCTGCTTCGCCCCGGTAGTAGAGCAGCGCCGAAATGATCAGCGTCAGAAACAAGTGCAGGAAGAACGCCGCGACACCGCCGGCCTTGCCCAGGATCCAGCGCCCGGCGTCCTTCGCATACGGTGTGACACTCGCGTGCAGCTCTTCTGCGCCGAGTGCCGCGATGGCCCGCCAATCGGCGGCGAGCTTCGGGCCGACGAGCGGCACCTGCTCGACCCACCCGGGCGGAGCGGGCAGGCTTGCCTGCGCGAGCGTCTTCAGGCGCTCGGCAATATTATCGGAATGCTCGACTATGGTCAGCACGGCTAGCGCGAACGGGACGATCACGACCAGCAGCAGCACGATCGTCATCACGATCGCCGCCAGACCCCGCTTCCCCCACAACCGCTGCTGCGCCGCGCGCATCAGCGGCCACGTCGCCACCACGATCAGCGTCGACCAGATCAGCGCCGGCAGGAACGGCTGCAGGATCCACAGGCTCGCGATGATCGCGACCACGATGAACAGCACCGCCAGCAGGATGCGGGGCAGTTCGCGGAGATTCGGGACGTTGTTCACGGCATTAGCCTGCTGTGATTGATGGGGTCACCCGCTGGTTCCGAAGGCACGCGATGCACCAGGCCGCCAGTGCGGCGTGAAGAAGAACGGCCGGCCACAGGCCGATGCCGGAGAGGGCCAGGCCGATGCTCGCATAAAGAAAGACCGATACGGTCGCGATGTTATACAGCAGCATCGCCGTGACCACGCCGGCCGCCGCGCGGCTCTTTTCATCGTCACGCGCCAGCCAGCAGGCAACGCCCAGCGAGACCAGCGCCGCCCCGGTCACACGAGCCACCACCAGTGCCGCGGGCATGTCGAGCGATACGCCGAGCAGCAATGAAGCCACCAGCGACGGCGACCCGATCAGCGCCAGGCCGGTTGCTGCCTCAAAAACTGCGGTCACAATAAGCAGGTTTTTCATCGGAGTCTATCCTCGTTGGTAGCAGCGAGGTAGCCAGGATTTCGGGCATTGACATTCACGTTGTCGCCGGCGCGATTTCTCGCTCGATTCGCTTCGCGCTCTCGATCTCGGCTACTCGCAGGTCATATGCGGCCTGCAAATTCAGCCACGAGCGTGCGTCGCCACCGAAGTAGCGCGCTAGCCGCATGGCAGTATCGGCGCTGACGCCGCGCCGTTCGCGAACGATATCGTTAATGCGCGGAGCAGGTACGTTCAGGGCCTTCGCCAGTGCATTGGCGCTGGTTCCGAGCGGAACCAGATAATCCTCCCGCAATATTTCACCGGGATGAACCGGCCGCATGCCGTTTTTAATCATCGTAATTCTCCATCAGTGGTAATCAACGATCTCAACGTCTTCCGGGCCGGCCGCCGTCCAGCGGAAACACAGTCGGTACTGTTCGTTCATATAACGCTTAACGTTAAACGTCAAGCCTTGGCGCTATCCCCGAACAGGCACGCGAGCCCGACCGAGCCGGCCGAGACGTTAGACTGCACCAGCCATTTGGCGTAACATTTCCACCTTCAGTCGAGGTATGTCATGACTCAGCTGGTCGAAAAAGCTTTCCTGGAGATTGCCAAGCTCCCTGGCCCGGAGCAGGACGCGCTCGCGTCCATTCTTTTGGAAGAACTGGCGTCAGAGCAACGGTGGACAAAGGCGTTTTCAAAATCCCAGGACACGCTCTCACGGCTTGCGACTGAAGCCCTTGTTGAACACAACGCGGGAAAGACCAAGCCGCTCTGATGCCGCTTTCATCTCAGACAACGGCCCGGTTCCGGACGTTGTTCGAAGCAGCACCTAAAGTGGTGCAAGAGAAAGCACAAGCCGCCTACCGGCGATGGGCGGAAAATCCGGACCATCCATCCCTACGATTCAAGAAAGTCCATGATCGGCTGCCGATTTACTCGGTACGCATCGATCTCAACTGGAGAGCTGTCGGCGTGCTGAAAGGCGACACAGTCATCTGGTTCTGGATCGGCTCGCATGATGACTATGATCACTTGCTCAGGATGCTCTAGTGCCGCTGTCCTGATATCCCAGCGGTTTTCGCGGACAGTCTGTCCCTATTGTTCTACTGCTTCCCGTTCATTTCCTGGCGAAGTAGACGTCGAACTTCTGCTTCGCCACGGCCTGATAGTAGGTTCCCTTGAGCCGATCGCTCGCAGCATCGTAGGTGAGATGGTAGGTCGAGCCCGCGTAGCCGCCCGCCTGCAACTCGAAGAAAGCGCTCAGCGTCGCGCCTTTCCGCGAGGCTAACGCCTTCGCAAAGGGAAGCGGATTCGGGTTGTAGTACATCGCTTCGAGTTGCCCGTTCTGGCCGGCGCTCTTGATCAGGATCACGTAGCCGCCGTCGGGCCGGACCCAGGTGCCCTTCAACACATCGATACTGATGTTTCCTGCAACCGCCGGCGCCCCGGTTGCCTTCGCGGCGGGCGCAGCG
>CAZCGD010000193.1:0-5970 GCA_964498105.1 uncultured Streptomycetaceae bacterium | reverse complement strand
AATGAGCCACGCCCGGCGTTTCGACGAGCCCTCGCAACCGCGACGCGGGGGCTTCTCGCCGCACAGCGTAAGGCTGGCGTGGATTCTCGGCCTAGCTTACCTGCTCGTCATAGCGTATGCCAGCCTGCAGCCGTTCCAGGGCTGGCGCGCGCCGCCGCAGGAGGTCCTGCATTTTCTGTTCTCGGCCTGGCCGAGGTACATCACGCTGCGGGACGTGGCCGTGAACGTCGCCGCCTATCTTCCGCTCGGCTTCCTGTTCTCGATGGCCTGCGGCGCGCGGTTCGGGCCGGCGCGGGGCGCCATCGCAGCAACGCTGGCCGCGGCCATGGTGAGCCTGGCCATGGAAGCGACGCAGATGTTGCTTCCGGCCCGCTTTGCCTCCAATGTCGATCTGATGGCCAATACCGTAGGGGCATTGCTCGGCGCCATGGCTGCCCCTCTCTTCGCGCCGACTCGGATCCTCGGCGGCAAGCTTCATGCCGCGCGTCACCACCTGTTCCGCGACGGCATGAAAGCCGACGCCGGGCTGGTGATTGTCGGCCTGTGGCTCATCACGCAGTTGCACCCGACGGTGCAGCCGTTCGGCACCGGCAGCATCCGCGCCACTTTCGGTCTGCCCGCCCAGCTCGCACATACGCCGTTGCTTGCGCTGGGCGGCGAAGCCATGGTGGTGCTCTTGAGCCTGGTAGGGGTCGGGCTCACAGTGTGCGCTCTGATGCGCGAGGCTGCGCGTCCGCTGCCGGTGATCGCGACGTTGATCGCCACCGTGCTGCTCGTCAGGATTCTTACCGCGGCTGCATTCGGCCTCGCGTCCGCGCCCCTGGCGTGGTTGACGCCGGGGGTCATGCTGGGGCTGCTGATCGGGTCCGCCCTGCTCTACGGCGCGGCGCATCTGCCGCGGCTCACGCAACTTGTGGTTGCGGCCGGTTGCATCGCGGCGGCATCGGCGGTGATCAATCTCGCTCCCGACAACCCCTACCACAGCGTGCCATCCCTGCTGCTGGCCAGGGGAACCAGCCACTTCCTGAGCTTTTCCGCCATCGTGCGGGCACTGTCGGAACTGTGGCCGCTGCTGGCCATCGGCTATCTCGCGTGGGTCCTGCGCGCGCGCGCGGCGGGCGGCGCGCGCGATCCGATATAATTCGAACATTGCCGTCGCGACGATCTGCCGCAGCACCGCGCATTCAAGCGGACGCCGGGGACGCCGCCCACCGCGAGCCGCCTATGAGCTACTACCAGCGCCACGTGTTCTTCTGCTGCAACCAGCGCCAGGAGGGAGAGCAGTGCTGCAACGGCAGCGGCTCGCAGAAGATGCGTGACTACGCCAAGGACCGCGTCAAGCAGTTGAAGCTATCCGGCGCCGGCAAGGTGCGCATCAACCAGTCGGGGTGCCTCGACCGCTGCAAGGAAGGACCGGTGATGGTGATCTATCCCGAAGCGGTGTGGTACACCTACGTCGACCAGCACGATATCGACGAGATCGTCAACGAGCACCTCGTCAATGGCCGCATCGTGGATCGCCTGCGGATCTAGAACCGCAGGCGATTAATAAATGATCTCCGTTATTCCGTTCGTCTTCGTCCTCCGACAGGGAAGTTGGGTCTTACTTATCCCCCTTCGCCCTTCCCCCTTGACTTGATGTCATCCATCGACGTCCGGCCGATGCCCGCCTCGTCGCTCTCCCGCGTGATGATCGAGGGGCCGGCGGGAAGCATCGAGACCGACGTCAACGATCCGGGCGACGCGCGGCGCGGCATCGCGCTGATCGCGCACCCCAACCCGGTGCAGGGCGGCACCAAGGACAACAAGGTGGTGACCACGCTCGCCAAGGCCTTCTTCGCATTGGGTTACGTCACGGCACGCCCCAACTTCCGCGGTGTCGGCGCGTCCGCTGGAGCGCACGACGAGGGGCGCGGGGAAACCGAGGACCTGCTTGCCGTTGCCACCTACCTGACCCGGCAATACGGCGATCTGCCCAGCGTGCTGGCGGGCTTTTCCTTCGGCAGCTTCGTGCAGACGCGGGTGGCAAAGCGCCTGAAGGCGCAGCGCATGGTGCTGGTGGGACCGGCGGTGAACCGCTTCTCCGCCGAGACGGTCCCGCCCGGCACGCTGGTGATCCACGGCGAGCGCGATGACGTGGTGCCGCTCTCGGCCGTGCTCGACTGGGCGCGGCCCCAGGAACTGCCCATCGTGGTGATTCCCGGCGGCGAGCATTTCTTCCACGGCCGGCTCAACCTGCTCGCCGATATCGTTATCCAATATTTCCGCCCCGGGGCGGAATTATAAGCGGCGCGCACCGTGTCTCATCACCCATCACTCATCACCCATCACGGGTTTCAAAGATGCTCTGGATAAAAGCTCTCCACATCATCTTCATGGTGACCTGGTTCGCGGGGCTGTTCTACCTGCCGCGGCTGTTCGTCTATCATGCGCTGACGGATGATGCCGCGGGCCGCGAGCGCTTCAAGGTAATGGAACGCAAGCTCTACTACGGCATCATGGCGCCGGGTGCGGTGCTGACCATCGCCTTCGGTCTGTGGCTGTGGCTGGGTTACGGCTTCAGCGGGGGGTGGCTGCACGCCAAGCTGGCGCTGGTCGCCGCGCTCATCGCCTATCACCTGTGGTGCGGCAAGCTGGTGAACGATTTCAAGCACGACCGCAACACGCGCCGCCACGTCTGGTATCGCTGGTTCAACGAGTTTCCGGTCGTCGTCCTCATCGCCGCTGTCATCCTAACCGTCGTCAAGCCGTTCTAGTAGGTTTGCCGGCAAGGTTGCCGACAAACCTTATATGAACGGCACACTGAAGCTGCTCGTCGCCGTGGTCGTGGGCAATGCGGCCTGGGGGTCCCCGCCAGCCTGGGGGGCCGAGACCGTGATTGTTGTGCAGCGCTCGCCACTTGCTGGCTTCCGCCATCACGACGCCGCGGAAGCATGGCGGCACCTGACGGTCGGCGACCGCCTGCAACTGGTGCGCGAGGGGGATAATCCGTATGATGCGAACGCCGTGCGCGTCGAATGGCGCGGCGCAAAGCTGGGCTACGTGCCGCAGCGGGACAACGCAGCGGTGGCGCGCCAGTTGGACCGCGGCGCCGCGCTGGAAGCGCGCGTGGCCGTGCTGCGCGAGAACCGCAACCGCAGCGTGCGCATCGAGTTCGAGATCGTCGCCCCGCTACCCACAGAGAAGAAATAGACAGGATTTACAGGATTCACAGGATTAAGGCGTTCGATTATCGATCTTGTAAATCCTGTTAATCATGTCCATTCGCTTTTTCAATACCTTACAGGAGCAGACATGAAATTCGGACGTTTCGATCAAAATGGGCGCATCTTCCATGGCGCAGTCGAGGGCGACCAGGTGACCGAGCTGGAAGGCTCGATCTTCGACAGTTACAAATCCACATCGAAGAAGCATGCGCTGGCCTCTTTGAAAACGCTGATCCCCTGCGTGCCGCCGACCTTCTACTGCGCGGGGCTCAACTACGCAGCCCACGTCGCGTGGGCCAACCAGCGCAAGGGCACGAACACCAAGCTGCCGGAAAAGGCCGACGTCGGCTACCGCGCGAACAACGCGCTGGTCGCCAGCGGCGAGGCGATCGTGATTCCCGCCGACTCGCCGGGCCCGGTCCAGTTCGAGGGCGAGCTGGTCGCTGTCATCGGCAAGAAGGCGCGCAATCTGTCCGAGAGGGATGCGCTCTCCTGCGTGCTCGGCTATACCCTCGGCAACGACGTGAGCGAGCGCGCCTGGCAGAAGCAGGACCGCACCCTCTGGCGCGCGAAAAGCTGCGACACCTTCAAGCCGATGGGTCCGTTCATCGCCACCGGCCTCGATCCCATGAAGCTCACCGTCACGATCAAGGTGAACGGGGCCACCGCCGCCGAATACGGCACCGACAAGATGCTGTTTTCGGCCCAGCACTATATTTCGCAGATCTCCCGCTACATGACGCTCTGGCCCGGCGACGTGATCTGGCTCGGCACCGATGGCGCGACCGAGCCGGACTTGAAGGACGGCGATGTAGTCGAGATTAGCCAGAAGGACATTGGCACGCTCAGGAGCCCGGTCAAGCGGGCGAAGGCGTGAACGCCTCACCCGCTTACAGGAAGGGTGAAGGGTGAAGGGGGATCCTCCTCACCCCAACCCTCTCCCCCAGTAAATGGGAGAGAGGGAGTAACCCCTTCTCCCTTCTCCCTTCTCCCTTCTCCCTTCACCATTCCCCGGTTCGGATGGAACACTTCTTCGCCACCAGCCCGCGCGGGCTGGAGCGGGTGCTGGCGGATGAGCTGGCGGCGCTGGGCGCCCGCGATGTCGCCCCGGTAGACGGCGGGGTCGCCTTCATCGGCGACTTTGCGCTGTGCTACGCCGCTAACCTGGAGAGCCGCGTCGCGAGCCGGGTGCTGTGGCAGGTGGGACGCGCGCGCTACCGCAGCGAGCAGGACCTCTTCGAGGCTGCGCGGGCGCTCGCCTGGCCGCAACTCTTTGACGTGCGCCGCTCGATCCGCGTCAATGTCTCGGCAATCAGGTCACCGGTAAAAAGCCTCGACTTCGTCACGCTGCGCGTGAAGGACGCGGTGTGCGACGTTTTCCGTGCTGCGCACGGAAAACGTCCAGACGTCAATACCGAGTCACCGGATGTTCGGATCCACGCCTTTCTCACTCGAGACGAGGTGACTTTTTATCTCGACACCTCGGGGGAACCGCTGTTCAAGCGCGGCTGGCGCACCGCTGGGGGCGATGCGCCATTACGGGAGAATCTCGCGGCGGGGATACTGAAACTCGCGGGATGGTCCGCGCCCATTCCTCTCTACGACCCCATGTGCGGCGTCGGCACTTTCCTGGTGGAGGCGGCGATGATGGCGCTCGATGCGGCGCCGGGGCTGAACCGCGCCTTCGGTTTCGAGAAGCTGGAGAATTTCGACGAAAAGAAATGGAGCGCCCTGCGCGACCGGGCACGGGCGCGGCGCAAGGCCGCGCAGCCGCTGCCAATCCACGGCAGCGACAAGTCCGGAAATATTCTCGCGCTCGCGCGCGAGAATATTTTAGCGGCAGGAGTATCGGGTGCGGTTCAACTCAAGCAAATGGACATCCTGGACGGAGGACCGCCGGCGAAAGCCGGGATTCTGGTCATGAACCCGCCCTACGGCGAGCGGCTGGCCGACGCGGACGAGCTTGCCGCCTTCTATCCGAAACTGGGCGACGCGCTCAAGCAGCGCTATGCCGGCTGGACGGCCTACATCCTGACCGCCGATCTGCGCCTCGCCAAGCTGATCAGGCTGACGGCGTCCAAGCGCACGCCCCTCTACAACGGCGCGCTCGAATGCCGGCTGTTCGAATACCGGATGATGGCCGGGAGCATGCGGCGCGAGAAAGGCCTTGCCGCCAAGGAAAGCACAAACAACAATTGAACCGCCAAGCGCGCAACGGCTGCCGCCTGCACCTTGGCTTCGCGTGAGAGGAGCAGCGTAACGACGGGCAGCGCACTGCCCCCGTTCAGCCAGCGTTGTTCGGCATCGCGAAGCTCCGAATCCCGATGGACGCTCATTGCCAAGCTCATAGTCCCTTAGAGCGCCTAACATAATGAAACACACGCTGCGCTGTCACGGTTTTGGCGACGCGGGACCAGCGGCACGGTCAGGCGCCGGAACGGGCAGACGCCGGGCAGGTAGCCGCGGGCCAAAACCGCGCCAGCCCACGGGGGTTGCGGCCAGAATCGCCGCTAGCTTTGTCGCGAGGCTTGCCAATACAGCGAGTATTGGCTGCGCCTCGCTTCGCACTAGCGACGATTCTGACTCGCAACGCACGCGCGTTTCATTATGTTAGGCGCTCTTAGTACAACGCCCGGCACTCCCTTTCGGATGACAGCGCAGCTGCCAGTAGCCTGCATCTATTGGACGTCGCTGAGCCCTCCATGTCCAACGACCATAAGCGTATGACCCGAGGCGGAAATCCCAAGCCGTAGTATCGACCAGG
>CAZCGD010000192.1:0-3420 GCA_964498105.1 uncultured Streptomycetaceae bacterium | reverse complement strand
ACATGACCAAGCTGGTCAGCAAGCACCTGAGCTAGAACTCGCTTTACGTCGAAAACGGGGCCGCGAGCGCGGCCCCGTTTTTTTGCGCCGTTCACCGACTCATTTACCCCGGGTGGCGAACCATCAGCGACAGCACCACGCGGAAGCCGGCGAACGACAGGTGCGAGAGGACGGTTAGAAATGCGAGGAGGCGGATGCTCAAAGCGGCACGCCCGGATCACCGGACCTCATCTCAAGAATCGAAAAACAAGACTAGCCGCCGATGAACGCCGATAAGATCTTCGAAACCAGTGTGGTGCGATCTCGACATACCGGGCTTACACCAGCTTCTGGCCAGCAAACTGATTCTTCCGGGACAACCTTTGGTAATTGTAACCATCCGGTTTAGGTCGCCTCACTATCTGGACTTCATCGCGGGGCGCGCCGATGATAAAGTCCCCCACGCGACCAGCGCCACGCCCAGGCAGGTGACGGCGATGCCGATGAGCGATAGCGCGCTCGGCAGCACCTCGAACATCACCAGCTCCAGCGCCACCGCGAAGATCGGCGTGAGGTACAGTAGGCTGGTGACACGCGTTGCCTGGCCGCGGCGCATCAGGGTATGCAGCGCGCTCACCGCGAGAATCGAGGCCCCGATCACCAGGAAAGCGATGGCGCCGACCATCGGCCAGGCCCAGTTCACGGCAAAGCCTTCGACCCACCACGCGAGCGGCGCGAGCGCGGCTATTGCCACGATGAACTGGACGAAGGTTGCGCTGCGCAGGTCGACAAGCGGGCAGTAGATGCGCTGGTAGAGCGTGCCCGCCGTGACGCCCGCAAGCGCAACCGTGACGGCGACGAGACTGCCGACGGTCGCTTCCCGCACGTCCACCTTGTGCCACACGATGAGCGCGACGCCCGCCAGGCCGATCGCCACGCCCGCCCACTGGCGGAGCGCGAGCCGCTCGCCCATCCAGCGCACGGCGATGAGCGCGGTAATCAGCGGCTGCGCCGACAGGATCAGCGCGGTGATCCCGGCGGACATGCCGAGATACTGCGTGTAATGGCTGCCGCCGAGATGAACGGCGTGCATCAGCAGTCCCGCGACGACGACGTGGCCGAGTTCGGCACGCGAGCCGGGGAAGCGCGGCCGCATGCAGAGCAGGATCGGCGCGAGGCACGCCAACCCGAACAGGAAGCGCAGCGTGAGAAAAGTGAATGGGGCGGCGTACTGCAGCCCGATCTTGGTGGCGATGAAGCCCGAGCCCCAGACAGTGACAAAATACCACGCCAGCGCGGTGGTGAGCCAGGGATGCTTCGACAGCGCTATGCTCATGGGCGAAAGTAGGGCTTCAGGCCCGGAAAAAACGAACCGCGGAGGCGCAGAGACGCGGAGAACATGAGATTCAACGATTTATAATTTCTCTACGATTTTCCAATTTGGTGAGCGGTGTTTCATTTATTTTCTTTGTGTTACCTCTGCGTCTCTGCGCCTCTGCGGTTAGTAACTGCCGTTTTCTGGTTTATTGACTCACCCGGTTGCGGCCCTTGTCCTTGGCGCGGTAGAGCGCGCGGTCGGCGGCTTCGATCACCGCCTGCGGGGTGGCGAGACGGCCGTTGCGTTCGGCAACGCCGATGCTCACCGTCACGGACACTGAGTTCTTGCCGCGCCAGCCCCCGCGCTGGCGCTTGCCTCCCTTTGCCTTCTTGGGCCGGTCGGTAGCGCGGAGCGCGAGGCGGTACGATTCGACCTCTTCCCGCAGCGCCTCGAGGTGCCGCATGGCCTCGTCGGCTTCCTTGCCGGGGAACAGGATGGTGAATTCTTCGCCGCCGTAGCGGTAGGCCGTCCCGCCCCCGCCGACGCTGGCGATATGCGCGGCGACCATCTTCAGCACCTGGTCGCCGAGGTCGTGGCCGTAGGTGTCGTTGAAGTTCTTGAAGTGGTCGACGTCCACCATGGCCACGGTATAGGTGCGCCCCAGTCCCGCCAGCCTCTCGTTCAACGCGCGGCGGCTGGGTATGCCGGTCAGCTCGTCGCGGAACGCCATGCGGTAGGTGTCCTGCAGCACGGCGACGGCCACCATCAACTCGGCCATTGCGGTGAACACCGAGAAGGTGAGGGAAGCCGTGGGCACGTGCGCCGCGATCGCGAACGCGACGATGGCGCCCGCCAGGGCGGCGGCTACGGCGGAGCGCGTCAGCAGCGCCGTCGCCATCGAGACCAGCAGGCCGAGGCCGATCAGCGCAATGCCAAGCTGCGGAATGCGTCCGGCGCTGAATGGTGCCGGGTCAAGAAAATTCTGGTAGGCCCAGTCAACGACGTCGGCCTGGCCCGCCATCGCCACCCACGCGGTAAGGGCGGCCTGCAGGAGTATCGCCGTGAGCCTCAGCGCCCCGTGGCGGTTGAAGGTGCCGCGCTCCGGCATCAGAGCGAGGGCCGCGAGGTTGAGCGGGACGAAGAGCGTGAGCGCGACATAGACGGTGCGGGCCGCAAAATCGTCCAGCCCTTGTCGCAGCCAAAGCTGCTGCGCGCCGTACGCGCCGCACAGCACGATCAGCGCGAGCAGCGCCCGTCCGCGGTTAAATCCCACCGCCAGGGCCGCACCGAGGGCAAACAGAATATACGGGCCGTACACCCTCAACCCCTCAAGGGAGCGTGGCAACGCCGAGTTGTAGAAGACGAGAACAAAGGCCGCCGCCAGCAGCACAACTGGAACGGCGAAATAGGTGGCAATTCTCAGTGATGAATGCATGAAAGGTAAGCGTTATGCGGAGAAAAACCGATGGTTCCGGCCTTTACTTCTCATCGCTCACTGTCTTCAAGGCGCCAGCCGCTCGATTCGCCAGCCGGAGCGGACGCGGCGGTAGAGGATGCGGTCGTGCAGCCGGTCCTCCCGTCCCTGCCAGAACTCGATTGCCTCGGGCACCAGGCGGTAGCCGCCCCAGTGCGGCGGGCGTGGCACGGCATCGGGATACTTCCGCGCCGCGGCGGCGAAGCGGCGCTCGAGTGCGGCGCGGCCCGCTACTACCGTACTCTGGGGCGAAGCCCAGGCGGAGAGCTGGCTGCCGCGCGGCCGCGTGGCGAAATAGCCGTCGGATTCGTGCGCCATCACCCTCGCCACCGGGCCGTCCACGCGCACCTGCCGCTCGAGATTGCCCCAGTAGAAGAGCAGGGAGGCGCGCGCGTTGCGCGCGAGCTCGCGCCCCTTGCGGCTGCGGTAATTGGTGTAGAACACGAAGCCGTGCGCGTCGAAATCCTTCAGCAGCACCATGCGCAGCGAGGGGTGGCCGGCGGGCGTCGTGGTCGCGAGCGCAACCGCGTTGGGCAGCGGCTTCACGCCTTCGAGCGCGCCTTCGTACCACCGCGCGAACTGCGCGATCGGGTCGCTTTCGACGTCTTTTTCAGTCAATGGCGGGCGGGTGGCTGGCACGCGCGGAATT
>CAZCGD010000191.1:0-1980 GCA_964498105.1 uncultured Streptomycetaceae bacterium | reverse complement strand
GACGCTTACGCGCATTGCCGACAACGTGTCCCGGACGCAGGACGCGCTACAGCGGCGCATTGCTGTCGAAAACCCTTCGCACTACCTGAAAATCAACGGACACGCCTGGGACGAGATCGACTTCCTCGCCGAACTCACTCACCGCACCGGCTGCGGCCTGCTGCTCGACGTGAACAACGTGTACGTCAGCGCGCGCAACCTGGGCTACTCTGCCGAGGCCTACCTCGACGCCTTCCCCGGCGGGCGGGTGATGGAAATTCACCTCGCCGGCCATACTCCAGACCCGAATCTGGGCGAAGCGCTGCTCGTCGATTCGCATGATGCGCCAGTCGCCCCCGAAGTCTGGTCACTCTACGCGCGGCTGATTGCGCGGATAGGCGCACGCCCCACGCTGATCGAACGTGACGACAAGCTGCCCGATTTTGCCACGCTATTAGCCGAACGCGGACGCGCCGATTCCTTGCTGCGCGCCCCGCTCGCCATGGCAGCCTGATGAATACACCGATGCCCGGCACCCTCGCCCGCTTCCAGGACGCCTTCGCGCTCGCGCTGCTGACGCCTGAACCCGCGGCTGCGATTCCTTCTGAGGTAGCCGCGCTCACCACTCAGCCCGGCTTTGCCGTGTACCGTAACACCGTCATGAAGGGCTGCGTCGACGCGCTGCAAGCCAATTACCCCGCGGTGGCGCGATTGGTCGGCGAAGAGTGGTTCCGGGCTGCAGCCGCGGTCCACGTGCGCGAGGCGCTGCCCGCCGACCCGACGCTGCTGCGCTACGGCGCGGGCTTCGCGGACTTCCTCGCGCGCTTCGAGCCGGCCAAGCAGCTCCCTTACCTGCCCGGCGTCGCGCGGCTCGATCATCTCTGGACCCAGGCTCATGCCGCGCCTTCGGCCGAGGCGCTCGACCCCGCCGCCGTCGCCCGTCTTGCGCACGAAGCCCTCGCCAAAACAGTGCTGCATCCGCATCCGGCCGCGCGCTGGGCCTGGTTCGCCGATGGGCCGATCTATACCATCTGGTCGCGGAACCGCGCCGACAGCGCTCCCGCCGCCGATCTCGACTGGCAACCCGAAGGCGCGCTACTCGTGCGGCCGCGCGATGCCGTCGAGTGGAGTGCGCTTGATGCCGCAGACTGCGCGTTTCTCGATGCCTGCGCTGCGGGCGGCACGCTGGCCGGGGCGGCACAGGCCGCGCTCGAGGTGCAAGGAAATGCCGACCTCGCCCGACTGATGTCCAGATTGCTCGAAGCCGGCGCTTTCAGCGGCATGAGTTTCAATAACGATCAACAACGTACGGGGGGCCGCCCATGAAACACGCCGCTACAGCCACTACCGGTGCGTCCGCCGAAGGGTTGCGCGGCACCTGGAACCGCGCCGCCGATCTGCTGACATCTATCGTCAGCCACGGGCTGCTTGCGCTCGCCGCGCGCGTGGCGGTCGCCGCGATCTTTTTTCTTTCGGGCCGCACCAAGGTGGACGGCCTGCTCACCGTCAACGACAGCGCCTTCACGCTATTCCGCGAAGATTACAAGGTGCCGCTGCTGCCGCCGGAGTTTGCGGCGCACGTGACCACGTACGCCGAGCATCTCTTCCCGCTACTGCTGGTGTTGGGCCTTTTCACACGCTTCTCGGCGCTTGCGCTGCTCGGTATGACCGCGGTAATCCAGATCTTCGTCTACCCCGGCGCCTGGCCCACGCATCTCTCGTGGGCCGCCCTGATGCTCTCTCTCATTGGCCGCGGCGCGGGACCGGTGTCGCTCGACCGCGCGCTCGGCTTAAAATAGCCGCCAGCGCGGAAACTGTCGTCAACCGGAGAACGATGAATGCATGCCACCCTGCCCCGGCTTGAGACCAGCGAATTCCCGGCGATCCGACGCAAGCGGCTGGACACGCTGCAGGTCAACCTCGGCTACAAGTGCAACCAGACCTGCGTTCACTGTCACGTCAACGCCGGGCCCACGCGCACCGAGATGATGAGCCGCGAGA
>CAZCGD010000190.1:0-4331 GCA_964498105.1 uncultured Streptomycetaceae bacterium | reverse complement strand
TCACCTGGTCGAAGCTCAAGCGGTGTTTCTGCACCAGGTCGAACATCGCGGTGACGAAACCCTGGATGCCGGAAGCGCAGGGCCACAGCCGCAGCGCGATTCTCTCCAACTCCCAGCGCTGGCCGAGATCTGCGACCGCGGCCTCGGGCTTGCCGCCGTTCGAATAGGTGTTGTAGAGGCCGCCGTCCCTGGCGGTAAGAAATTCGCGCGTTGCGACGAATTTTTGCTGGGCGAGCAGCGCGGCCATCAGTCCCGAGAGGGCACCCCGGATCTGGTGGAACTTGACGGTCGGCGTGCCCCACGCCGCGAACGTGCCCGCGGCCTGGCTGCCGGCGAGGCCGTAAGCCCGCGCCATGGCGTCGTCGTCGAGCCCCAGCAGGCGGCCGGCCGCGGCGGCGGCTCCGAACGGGCCGATGATTCCGGGCCCGTGCCAGCCCCGCTTGCGGGCTTCCGGGAAGTCCCAACCGAGGCCGACTCGCGTGGCGGTTTCGAAGCCCGCGGCCAGCGCGACCAGCAGGTCCCGGCCGCTCAACCCGTCACGCTCCGCGATCGCAAGCGCGGGGGGAACCACTTCTGGCGTGATGTGCGTCAGGGTGGGGCGGTGGACGTCGCACATGGTGACGGCCGTGACCAGGTAGCCGTTCAACAGGGTGGCACCCGCCAGGGACAGGCGGTCGCCACCGACGATGCTCGATTCCCTCGACTGCGCCAGCGCGGCCGCGAACGCCGCGACCTGATGCGTCTCCTCGCCGCGGTCTCCCGCCAGCATGCACGCCACCGCGTCGAGCAGCAGGTTCTTGCTGTGCTCCCGGGCGGAGTCCGGAATCTGGTCGTAGGTCAGCGTGGCCGCAAATCGCGCGAGCGCCTGGGTTACTTCAACAGCCATGGAATCCTCCCGCGGGAATGGTCGTCTTGCGGAACCGCGATGATAGCGGCTAAAGGAGCCGGCGTCATGCCGGCGCGCCTATTGTTGGAAGCCATCAAAAAACCGCTACAGCCACGGAAACACACGGAAACACACGGAAATTCTTAAGTGGTAACAGGAACGTTTACCGGGTGGGTCTTGTCCGTGTGATTCCGTGGTTAGTTTTAAGGCCGGCTCTCGTCAACCCCCCAGGCCAGCCGCTATGCGGTCGATGCCGGCTTGCGCGCAGGCCGCGTCGGCAGTGCCGCCGCCACCGGCTCCGGAGCCGCCTGCCCCGGGCGTGCCCGAGATGCCGATCGCGCCAACCACGGTATTGCCGGCGCGTATCGGCAGCCCACCGGCCGCCGTGGTGATATTGGAGAGATGCAGGGGGCCGTGGCTCGCGGGGAAATTGCCGGTTGCGCGCTTGCCGTAATCGCCCGAGGGCATGCGGTAGGTGAGGGCGGTGTAAGCCTTGCGCAAGCTGTGCTCGACGCTGTGGGGATTCGCGCCGTCATCACGGAGCATAAGCTTGGTGCGGCCGGCCTGGTCCAGCACTGTGATCGTCACCTGCGAGCCGTGCTTGCGGCATGCCTCCAGCGCCGCCGAAGCGAGTTCCATTGCCGCGTTGGCGGATAAGCCACGCTCGGTTACCAGCGATTGCGCGCCAGCGGCGCACGCCACGGTCGCCAGGGCGGCGGCCAGGAACAGCCAGGGTTTACGACTCATAAGTCCTCCGTGATGGCAGTGGGGTGGGTAGCGCCTGACATGATGTCATAATCACGCAGGTTTTTCGCGAGGACGCCATGACGAATACCCGCACCGCCCGCATGCTCGCGCGCTACAACACGTGGGCAAACCAGCTCATCTTCGACGCCGTGGCCGCCTTGCCGCCGGAGGAGGCAGTGAAGGAGCGCCAGAGCCTGTTCCGGAACATGGTGCACACGCTCAACCACAACTACGTCATCGACCGTATCTGGCAGGCGCACCTGGAAGGGCGCGAGCACGGCTACGACGCTCGCAACACCAAGGATCATCCGCCGCTCGCCGGGTTGTGGCGCGCGCAGCAGGAGATCGACCGCTGGTACGTGGACTGGAGCGACGCGCTGTCTGACGCCGCGCTGGAGGAGAAGGTGCGCTTCACGCTGATCGGCGGCACCCCGGGCGTGATGACGCGAGGCGAGATACTGCTCCACGTCGTCAACCACACGACTTACCATCGTGGCTTCGTCGCCGACCTCTTCTACCAGGTGCCGGCGCGGCCACCCACCACCGACCTGCCGGTGTATCTCAGGGAAGCCGCGCTGAGGGACGAGTGATGAGGGATGAGGGATAAGACAAGCACCAAATGCTAAGCACCAAATTACAAACAAGCACCAAATCTCAAGCACTAAGCACCAAACGTTTGGAGTTTGGAATTTGAGTCTTGTTTGGGATTTGGAGTTTGGGATTTATTAGGGACGGGGGACGGGGGACGAGGGACGGATGGAGGGACCGCTTCTCTTTCTGCCGCCGCTACGCAGTTATTTCGCGGGTGACCGCCTGGGTGTTGCCGAAGGAGGGGATGTAGGTTGAGTGCGTGCCGGGGCCGCCGGCCACGATGAATTGGATATCTTCCGGTCGGTGCGATACCGGCAGCAGCGTGTCCGGCCCGATTTTCCCCAGCTCTGCGCCGCGGGAATCCTGCACGCGCAGCAGGTCCTTCGCGGTCATGCGCCTGGCCGGCATCTTCGAGCCCTCCCACAGGCGGCGCTTGACCTCAGCCTTGCTCAACCCGGCGCGCTTGAGGATTTCGGCGTGTTCCGGCCCCAGCGCGAGCCACGGCTCCCCGCCGTGGCAGTAATCGTTGCTCGGCGGGTGCATCATAGTTTCCGCGAACGCGCGCAGCAGCTCGCCGGCATCCTTGGTGTGGGTGTTCATGTTGAGAGTGCCTTCGGCGCCGACCACGGTCACGGTACTCGCCCCGCGCGCGTAACCGCGCTCGACGTGCAGCGGCTCCCACGGGCTCTCGGCCTCGTTCTCGGCGCAGCAAAAGGTGAACTTGCCCGGCTGCCCCTGGGTCGCGCGGTCCATCTCGCCCGGCAGCGCGCCGCCGATGTTCTGCAGGACGAGCCGCAGCGCGCGGCCGATCGTGGCGTTGGTCCACGCGCCCTGCCCGAGGCAGTTGAAGGTGGCGTTGACGCCCAGCCGCTGCGCCGCCGGCCCGTTGACAATGACCCACACCGCGACCGGGTTGGTGGTCGCCTGTATGCCCTGGAGGTTGAATTGCGGTTGGACCACCGCCTCGGTCGCGGCGATCAGGACCGGCAGCGCCTCCGGGTCGCAGCCCGCGAGCACGGCGTTGATTGCGATGCGCTCGACGGTCGCCGCGCCAAAGCCCGGCGCGACCCGCGCTACGATTTCCTCGCGCGGGCGGCGCGTGTGGCGCAGCATGCGCTCGACGCGCTCGACCGTCGGCGGCACCACCGGCAGCCCGTCGCTCCAGCGCCG
Source organism: uncultured Streptomycetaceae bacterium (assembly GCA_964498105.1). Classification (GTDB taxonomy): domain Bacteria; phylum Pseudomonadota; class Gammaproteobacteria; order Burkholderiales; family SG8-41; genus SG8-41. The sequence continues at coordinate 937 of CAZCGD010000190.1, read as the reverse complement.
CTCGCGGTAGAGGCGGTTGATCGCCTCGAGGTCGTCGGGCGCCTCGAACCGCGTCGCGGCTACGCTGGAATCCATGCCAGGAGCCTAAACCCATTCAGCCACGGAAACAAACGGAACCACGCGGAAAAAATAAACCCCAGATAGAAACTTAGCCACGGAAACACACGGAAGCACACGGAAAGTGTCATAGAACGAAGCGACGACCTCGGTCTTGAAGGTAATTTTTTCCATTCGATGCCTTCTGAGTCGTTCAGCAGTCAATATGCTCCTGCTTTTCTGTTCCGTGTGTTTCCGTGTGATTCCGTGGTCATTGCCTTTCTTGTACAAGCCTGGCGATGTCGTCGACGCACTGCTCGGCGATGCTACGCACTTCCTCGCGCGTGCAGAGGCCGAACGGGTGCGCGATCACTGCGATCGGCAGGTCGGGCCGGCCCAGCGCGGAGGCCTGCGCGCGGCCGAGCGTGACGAAGGCGGTCGAGCAGATCGTCACGGCGGCCCGTCCGCGCTTCGCGGCTTCAACACTGTCGTGGACACTCCACGACGCGCACGACCCTCAGTCGCCCGAGCCGGCGATCACCAGGTCGCATTCCCCGGTGACCTCCCGCACCATCTCCTCCGGCGCTGGCACCGACGCCGAACGCTTTCTTCGCTTTACCACGCGCGCTACGCCGTAGCGGGCGATCAGCAGCAGGGCGAGATCGTCCACCAGGTGGTTGAAGTTAGGCTTGGCGTTGTCGATAAAGCCGACCACCGCGCCCTTGAGCCCGGCGAGCGTGCGCTGCTTCTCCCGGGCGCTTTCCTGCCGCGGGGCGGTGGGGTCGAACAGAATCACGGTTGCCGTCATGTCATGCTCCCGGTTGGCTTCGCTCACTATAACTTAGCTGCAATCTTCATTGTTTCTGCTCACTCGCCGACGAGGGAGACCGCGTCGCCGACG
>CAZCGD010000189.1:0-12054 GCA_964498105.1 uncultured Streptomycetaceae bacterium | reverse complement strand
GCCTGCCGCGCGAGCGCATCGCTGGTGGCGAAGATGCCGCTGTAGCGCTCGCCCACCGCGACGTGCATGCTCCCCGTCAGCGTCGCGAAGTCCACGATCAGGTCGGGCTTCGCGCGCGCGGCGAGCGCGAGCGTGTCCGCGAGCACCATGCGCCCCTCGGCATCGGTATGGACGATCTCGATGGTGGTGCCGTTCAGCGCCGTAACGACTTCATTCTGGTGGTAAGCGCGGGGGCCGATGTCGTTGCGCGAGATCGCCATCCAGCAGTCGAGCTGGAGCGGGAGCTTCATTGCTGTCGCCGCGTGCAAAATGCCGAGCGCCACCGCCGAGCCGTTCATGTCCTTGTGCATGCCCAGCATGGAGCGCGCACTCTTTAAATTGTGGCCGCCGGTGTCGAAGCAGATACCCTTGCCGACCAGCGCCAGCGATTTCTTCGCCCGCGGGTGGCGATAGCGCAGGTGCACGATCGCGGCATCCTGCTCCTCACTACCCTGTGCGACGGCGACGAACGCACCGGCGCCCATTTTGCGCAGGCGCTTGAGGTCGTACTCCTCGTGCCGCCAGCCCTGCTGCTGTGCGAGCTGTCTCACGCGCTTGCGGTAGCTGCCGGGCGTCAATTCATTGGGCGGAAGGACCGTAAGTTCGCGGCAAAGAAAGTTGCCTTCGGCAATCGCCCGTTGTCTCGAGAAACCGTCCGGCGCACGGTAACCGTGCAGGCGCACCGACCGCAACGCGGCCCCGTCGATTTTCTTCTTGCGCTCGGGCAGGCGCGCGCCGTTGACCCATGCCGCGTACACGGCCAGCTCCGCGGCGTGGCGCCGCCGGGCGGCGGGCCCGAACACGCCGATGGCAATTTGCTCCGGTTTCTCGGCCATCAGCAACAGCAGGCCCTTGCGCAGCAGGGTCTGCTGCTCGAACACCGATTGCGCCGGGTCGAGCATGACCCAGGACGCCAGTACGCTTCGATCGAGTTCGGCTGCGACCGGCGACTTGGCAAGGTCGGTGAGTTTCTTCTTCCGTCGCGACAGAGTTGCCGACAGCCCCTCCGCACCGGGCACGCCGGGCAAGCCTTCGAGCGAGGATGCCTGTGGCAGAACGATGAGCGCGTGTTTCGTTCGCTTCAGGTCGGCCACGGTCAAAAGCGCCGCGTTTTGCTCCAGCTTCGCAAGCATGATGAATCCATAACGCATTGATTGATAAGAGCGGCGATTATAACCCCCAGGAAAACCTCGCGCGCCCGCATTGGCGAGAGGTTTTCCTAATTATTGCGAAGCGTCCAGAGTACAATCACGAACATGGTCCGTTTACTGATTGCACTCACGCTGCTGGTACCTCCAGGCGCTCCATCCGCGGAGGACGTCATCACCCTGCCTACTCGGAGTAGCGTGACGCAGTCCTATTTGCTGGCCGCTCCTGAAACAGGCAAGGCGCAAGCCGTGGCAATACTGTTCCCCGGCAGTGGAGGCAAGGTCGATCTCGAGCGCGAAACCGTGGGCGCGATTGCGAAGTGGCTGCTGAAGCAGCCCTATCCCCGCGAAATCAAATAGAATCCGGCGTGACGGGCTCGTCACGCCGTGCGCTCAATCCTCAATCCCCGATCCTCAATCCCGCACTAATGCGTCAATACCTCGATCTGATGCGGCACGTGCTGGAGCACGGCACGCGCAAGAGTGACCGCACCGGCACCGGCACGCTCTCCATCTTCGGCGCGCAGCTCCGCTTCGACCTCGACGCGGGATTCCCGCTGCTCACCACCAAGAAAGTGCACCTCAAGTCCATCATCCACGAGCTGCTGTGGTTCCTGATGGGCGACACCAACACCCGCTACCTGAAGGAGAACGGCGTCACTATCTGGGACGAGTGGGCGGATAAGAACGGGAATCTCGGGCCGGTTTACGGCTACCAGTGGCGCTCCTGGCCGGCGCCCGACGGGACCCACATCGACCAGATCGGCCAGGTGATCGAGCAGATCCGCAAGAACCCCGACTCCCGGCGCATGATCGTCTCGGCGTGGAACGTCGCGGACCTGCCGAAGATGGCGCTCCTGCCGTGCCACGCCTTTTTCCAGTTTTACGTCGCGAATGGACGCCTGTCGTGCCAGCTCTACCAGCGCAGCGCCGACTTCTTCCTCGGCGTGCCGTTTAATATCGCCTCCTACGCGCTGTTGACGCTGATGGTAGCGCAGGTGTGCGGGCTCAAGGCGGGCGACTTCGTGCACACCTTCGGCGACACCCACCTGTACCTCAACCACCTCGACCAGGCGCGCGAGCAGCTCTCGCGCAGTCCCCGCCGGCTGCCGGCGATGAAGCTCAACCCGGCGGTGAAAGATCTCTTCGCCTTCAAGTACGAGGATTTCACCCTCGAGAACTACGACCCGCATCCGGCGATCCGCGCGCCCATCGCCGTATGACGGCGACGTGCGCCTGTTCAAAGTTCCAAGTTCCAAGTTTACAATCGAACATCAAATCCTTGAACCTGGAACCTTGAACCTTGAACCTGGAACCTGGAACCTGGAACTTGAAACCTGGAACCCGGAACAGCGACAAGCCCTGCTTGTCGATCATCGTGGCCATGTCTCGCAATCGCGTGATCGGGGCGAATGGCGCCATCCCCTGGCACCTGCCTGAGGAGTTGCAGCGGTTCAAGCGCCTCACCCTGGGCCATCACATCATCATGGGCCGCAAGACCTGGGAGTCGATCGGGCGCCTGCTGCCCGGCCGCACCACGGTGGTCGTCTCGCGCCAGCCCGGCTACAGCGTGCCGGGCGCAACGACCGCGCATTCGCTCGTCGCGGCGGTCGCTGCCTGCGGCGACGACAGAGAAATCTTCGTGATCGGCGGGGCCGAGCTCTACGCGCAGGCGCTGCCGCGCGCGAACCGGCTGTACCTCACGACGGTCGACGCCGAGATCGCCGGTGATACCGCCATGCCGCCGTACGACGCCGGCGATTGGCGAGAGGTATCATCCATGTCGTTCGCCCCCGATGAACGACATCAATACCCCTTCCGCTGCGCAATTTATGAGCGCATCAGTAATCAGGCGGCTTGAGCGGACAAAGAAATACAATTAAATCGCCGACCAACAAAAAAGCGGGCGCATGGCCCGCTTTTTTCCGGGTGGGGGACCGGTCAGAGGACCCGCACCTCGGGCAACGGAAAGCCATTGAAGTTGCTGGCGTAGGCCGTGGTGTAGGCGCCGGCGTTGGCGATGTAGATAAAATCGCCCTCCTGAACGTCCTCGGGGAACATCTCGTCGCGCATGCACACGTCCACCGAGTCGCAGGTGGGACCAGCCACGTTCCAGGGGATGAGCTTGCCGGACCGGTCGGTCTGCACGTCGTAACGCAGGCCCTCGGTGGTTTCGATGACGCCGCCGAACACGCCGGCGTCCCAGTACATCCAGCGCTTGCCGGCACGGGTGGCGGTGCCGACCACGCGGCACACGAAGTAGCCCGCGTCCGAAACGAAGTAGCGGCCCGGCTCGGCCATCACCCGCACGCTCTGGGGCACGTCGCGCAAAGCGTGGTTCACCACCTCGGCGATCTTCTCGATCGAGGGAATGGGCTTGACGTGGCGCACCGGATAGCCGCCGCCGATATTGAGCAGCCGGGGATTCAGGCCGGCCAAGCGCATCTTCTTGAACGCCCGCTTGGCGCTCTGGATGCCAACCCGCCAGTTTTCCGGATTGCGGCATTGGGAGCCGACGTGGAAGGTCACCCCTGCCAGGTCGGCCTTGAGTGCCGCCGCCTCGGCGATTACCCCATCCACCTCGCCAGGCTTCATGCCGAACTTGCCGGCCAGCGGCCAGTCGCTGCCCACATTGGGGGCCTCGATGCGGACGTAGAGCCTGGCGTCCGGCTTGATGCTGTGGATCTTGCGCAGCTCCTCGACGCTGTCCACCACGTACCATTCGACGCCCTTGGCCGCGGCGTACTCGATGTAGGCCCGGGACTTCATCGGGTTGCTGTAACAGACCTCCGCCGCCGGCACGCCCAGTTCCAGCAGCATGTCGAGTTCGGCAATGGAAGCGATCTCGAAGCCGGTGCCCTCCTCGATCAGGGTCTTCAGCACCCGCGGATCGGGATTGGCCTTGACCGCGTAGTGCGGGTGCACCCGCGGCATGGCGGCTTTGAAGCGGCGAACTTTGGTACGGACGATGCCGGTGTCTACCAGCAACAGGGGCCTGGTGTAGCCCTGCTTGAGGGCTTTGCGGACGTGCTTGAAGTCCAGGCGGACTTCGGGATGGGTGTCGAAGAGTTGGGGCTGTTCGGTTTCGGGGGCTGGGGACTGCGAGTTCTTGAGGGCGACAGGGCGCACAGCCATCAAATATCTCCTTGAGACCCAGGGTCTCGAGTCACGACTTCTACCGCCAGGCGGCTGGTGCTTGCCATTGTCATGCTGCCTGCCTTCAATCTCCCGTTTACGTCACAAAATTGCAAAACTTCCAAGAATTATAGAAGCGCGGTACCAGGAATCAAGAGTTTTCTGCGTTTTCCCGAAAAAAAATCCCGGCGCGTGTCGGTGACGCAACAAAAAGGTAACGCGCGAGCGGCGTCGACGCGGCGCCCGACAGGCTGCAACGGAAACAGCGGAAGAGAAATGTGACAGCCGAGAAGCGCCGTCGGCACAACTTCCGGCGCTTCTCAATCAACCGAGGCGGTGCGGCGATCCGTCCGGCGTGAGTTGCCGCGTTCGCGTCACTGGCAGGCAGGAACAGTCGCCTTCGCTGATCACGGGCGACGGCAGCGCACAGGACGGCGGGCGCGGGCAGCCACGAGGCGCCTTGGGGAACGCTGCCTGCCGGACGTTGAGCGGCCGTTTCGGTCCGCTCGAAGGGCCGCAGATAAACCGGCGCGAAGCGTCCGGTTTTATCAGGTTTTATCAGACTTTCGGGGGCGTGACGCCGACCTGCCCCTGGTACTTCCCGCCCTTGTCCTTGTAGGACGTCTCGCAAACATCGTCCGGGTCGGATTCGAGGAAGATCACCTGTCCCACCCCTTCATTGGCGTAGATCTTGGCCGGGAGCGGGGTGGAGTTCGAGAACTCCAGGGTCACGTATCCCTCCCACTCCGGCTCGAGGGGAGTGACGTTCACGATGATGCCGCAGCGGGCGTAGGTCGACTTGCCGAGGCAGATGGTCAGCACGTTGCGGGGGATGCGGAAGTATTCGACCGTCCGGGCCAGCGCGAAGGAATTGGGCGGGATGATGCAGACGTCGCTCTTCAGGTCCACGAACGAATTCGGGTCGAAGTTCTTGGGGTCGACGATGGTGCTGTTCAAGTTGGTGAAGAGCTTGAATTCGTCCGAGCAACGGATGTCGTAGCCGTAGCTGGAGGTGCCGAAGGACACCACCTTGCGCCCGTTCACCTCCTTTACCTGGTTCGGCTCGAAGGGCTCGATCATGCGCTGCTCGCGCGCCATGCGGCGGATCCAGCGGTCGGATTTTATTGACATTCGTAAGCTCTCTCTCAGCCGTCAGCCGTCAGCCGTCAGCCGTCAGTTTGAACCCATCATTGTACTGCGGCTCCGCCGCCAGTAACCGGCTGACAGCTGCCAACTGACGGCTGACAGCTAGGTGTTTTGTACGACGATCTTGGGGAACGCCGCCGTGTGGTCCTGCGCCTTCTCGGCGATCAGGACCGCCACCCGCCGCGCAATCTGCTTGTAGATCTGGCTGGACCGGCCGTCGGGGTCGGCGACCACGGTGGGCTTGCCGGAATCCGCCTGCTCGCGAATGCGAATGTCGAGCGGCAGCGCGCCCAGCAGTTCTATCTTGTAGTCCTTGCCCATGCGCTCCCCGCCCCCCTCGCCGAAAATGCGCTCCTCGTGGCCGCATTGGGAACAGACGTGCAAGCTCATGTTCTCCACGATGCCCAGGATCGGGATGCCGACTTTCTCGAACATCTTGAGCCCCTTGCGCGCGTCGATGAGCGCGATGTCCTGGGGTGTGGTGACAATGACCGCGCCGGTTACCGGAACGCGCTGGGCCAGCGTCAACTGGATATCGCCGGTGCCGGGCGGCAGATCCACTACCAGGTAGTCCACGTCCCGCCACATGGTTTCGTTGAGCAATTGCTCCAGGGCCTGCGTCACCATCGGCCCGCGCCACACCATCGGGGTCTCGGAGTCGACGAGGAAGCCGATGGACATGGCCTGCAGGCCATGGCCCTCCATCGGCTCCAGTCTCTTGCCATCGCGCGACTCCGGCCGGCCGCGGATACCCAGCATGATCGGCTGCGACGGGCCATAGATATCGGCGTCGAGCACGCCGACGCTGGCGCCTTCGGCCGCCAGGGCGAGCGCGAGGTTGACCGCCGTGGTGCTCTTGCCGACCCCGCCCTTGCCGGAGGCGACGGCGATGATGTTCTTGATGCCCGGCACCAGCTTCACCCCGCGCTGCACAGCGTGCGAGATGATCTTCATCGTCACGTTGACGCTGACGCCGCCGACGCCCGGCAGTGCCTTCAACGCCTTCGTCACTTCCTGCCGGATCGGCTCCAACTGGCTCTTCGCCGGGTAGCCGAGCAGGATGTCCACCGACACCTTGTCACCTTCCAACTTGATGTTGCGCGCCGACTTGGTGGAAACGTAGTCCTTACGGGTGTTGGGATCCGTCAGGTTCTTCAGCACATCCTGAATTTGTTGTTCCGTAACTGCCATAGCAATTCCTTGTTCAGGAGTTTGTCACGACGCGGCCTGACAAACTCCTTGTAGGGCGCGATTCTAGACGATAACGCCGGCCGCGCCTATCAAGTGTGCGCTAAACCCTTCTGGCTGCAAGGATTTATCGGTTACAATCCCATGCCTATGACACGCAGAATTTTCGTCACGACGGCCCTTCCTTACGCCAATGGGCCGTTCCACATCGGCCATATCATGGAATACATCCAGGCCGATATCTGGGTGCGCTTCCAGCGCATGCAGGTGGATAAGGACGGGTCGTCCCATGAGGTGCACTTCATCGGCGCCGACGACGCGCATGGCGCGCCTATCATGCTGGCCGCGGAGAAGGCCGGGAAATCGCCCGAGGCATTCATCGCCGAGGTCGCACAGGGACGCAAGCAGTATCTCGACGGCTTCCACATCGAACACGACAACTGGCACTCGACCCACTCGAAGGAGAACACGGAACTCTCGCAGGACCTCTATCGCCGTCTGAGGGAGAAAGGATTTATCTACCCGAAGACGATCGAGCAATTCTACGATCCGGTCAAAGGGATGTTCCTCGCCGACCGTTACATCAAGGGCGAGTGCCCGAACTGCGGCGCAAAAGACCAGTACGGGGACGCCTGCGAGAACTGCAGCTCGGTCTATTCGCCCACGAAACTGAAGAATCCCTACTCGACGCTGTCCGGTGCAACGCCGGTGATGAAATCATCGGAGCATTACTTCTTCAGGCTCTCCGATCCGAAGTGCAAGGCGTTCCTGCGCGAATGGATCCACAAGCCGGGCCGGCTGCAGCCGCAGGTCGCCAACAAGGCAAAGGAATGGCTGGAAGGCAAGGACGAGAAGACGCTCGCCGATTGGGACATCTCGCGCGACCCGCCTTATTTCGGCATCCGGGTCCCGGATATCAAGGAGGAAAAGTACCTGTACGTCTGGCTGGACGCCCCGGTCGGCTATTTCGCGAGCCTGAAGCACTATTGCGACGGTAAAGGCATCGACTTCGGCGCGATCGTGAAGCCCGGCAGCGGCACCGAGATGATCCATTTCATCGGCAAGGACATCATCTACTTCCACACGCTGTTCTGGCCGGCGATGCTCGAATTCTCCGGCCACTACAAGACGCCGGACCAGGTCAACGTGCATGGCTTCATCGGCGTGTCGGGCGAGAAAATGTCCAAGTCGCGCGGCACCGGCATCGACCCGCTGCGCTACGTCAAGCTCGGCATGAACCCCGAATGGCTGCGCTACTACATCGCCGCCAAGCTCAACGCCAACGTCGAGGACCTGGACTTCAATCCCGACGATTTCATGGCGCGGGTGAACAGCGATCTCGTTGGAAAGTACATCAACATAGCAAGTCGCTGCGCAGGATTCATTGCGAAACAGTTCGGCGGCAAGATACGGATCGCAGGTACTACCCTGGAAAGGGAATCCATCTTTGGGGAAGCGTCCGTTATTCGAAATGCGTCGAGTGAGATAGCGGCCCTGTACGATTCAAGGGAATTTGGACGAGCTATCCGGCGCATCATGGAACTTGCGGATTCCGTAAATCGCTTCATAGATGGCGAGAAACCCTGGGATCTGGCCAAAAATGACGCAGGGCACCAGCGTCTTTGGTATGTCTGCAGTGAAGGCTTGGAAGCGTTTAGAGTGCTGACCATTTATCTGCGACCGGTACTACCCACGCTGGCCGCCAACGCGGAAAAGATGCTCAATATTGGCCCGCTTTCCTGGTTGGATGTGAACAAACCCTTCCAGCACGAGCACACAATACAGACATATAAACACCTGATAACTCGCGTCGAGGAGAAACAGCTCGATGCGCTGTTCGAAGCCAACAAGGAAACTCTCATGGCAGCCACACCACCCTCACCCCTTCTCCCTCTCCCTGAGGGAGCGGTGAAGAGTACAGGCGCCAGTACGCAGATAACGATCGACGATTTCAACAAGATCGATCTCAGAATCGCGAAGATCGTCAACGCGGAAGCTGTCGAAGGCGCGGACAAGTTGCTCAGGCTGACGCTCGACGTCGGCGGCGCGACCAAAACGGTGTTCGCGGGCATCAAGAGCGCCTACGACCCGGAGCAGCTCAAAGGCCGGCTGACGGTGGTCGTTGCCAACCTCGCCCCGCGCAAAATGAAGTTCGGCGTCTCGGAGGGCATGGTGCTTGCGGCATCCGGCGACGGGCCAGGTTTATACTTGCTGTCCCCCGACTCGGGCGCACAACCTGGAATGAAGATAAAGTAGTGAATAATCAGTTGGTTAATAGGATATCGGGTATGCTCAGCCACCCCGCTTACCGCTGGCTGATCGTGGTTTAGCCAACGCCCGCGACCCGCCCCCCTTACTCATGCATCCGACGCAAATTCGAGGCAACCGGACGTTCATCTGCAGCGTTGTCTTCATCGACATCGTCGAGTACACGAGGAAGGCCGTCACCGAGCAGATCCAGCTCAAGGAGCGGTTGAACGCCCTGCTCGCCGAAGCGCTGAAGGACGTCGCGGCCAACGACCGCATCATCCTCGACACCGGCGACGGCGCGGCGATCAGTTTCGTGGGGGATCCGGAGGACGCGCTGTTCGTATGTCTCTCGCTGCGTCACGCGATCGCGGAGGCGGCGCCCGGAGATCCGGCGGTGCTCACGATGCGCATCGGCATCAATCTGGGTCCGGTGAAGCTGATCCGCGACCTGAACGGACAGCCCAACATCATCGGCGACGGCATCAACGTCGCGCAGCGCATCATGGGGTTCGCCGAACCCAGACAGATCCTGGTATCGCGCTCGTACTTCGAGGTTGTTTCCTGCCTCTCGGCAACCTACGCGAAGCTGTTCCATTACGAGGGTTCGCGCACCGACAAGCACGTGCGGGAGCACGAGGTCTACGCTCTCGGGGACGGCACGGGCGAAGTCCAGCGCACGATGGAAGCAGCGCATCAAGCCGCGACAACGGGAAAGCACACGGCGGCGGGCGCGAAGCAGGCCGTCGTCGACCAGCTATCGAGCACGACCATCCGCCTCAAGGAAAACCTGCGCGCGAAACCGAAGATCAGCACGGCGCTGGCGGTGGCGGTGATACTGGTGATCGCCATCGGCGTGCGCGGGCTGCGGGAACCGCCCGCTACCAAGGCTCAGGCCACGGCGCCTGCGCCCACGGTCAAGGGGCCGGTGATAACGAAGAGCACGGCCCAGGTCCCGGAACCGATAGTCGCCGGCGCTCCCGCCCCGGTTCCCGCCGCCAAGGAGAAAACTGCCGGCCCGACAGCCAGGGAAAGGGCTGCAGTTGCAGTCGCAGCAAAAGAGAAAGCGGCCAGGCAGGCCGCCGCCACGCGTCCGCCGGCCCCGCAGCCAACGCCGGAGCCAGCGCCAGAGCCGGCTGCAGCGGAAGCCGTGGAACCGGGCTTGCTCGCCTTCGCCATCACGCCGTGGGGCGAAATCTACGTCGACGGCAAGAAGCTGGGCGTGAGCCCGCCGTTGCAGGAAATTCAGATCGGCACGGGGCGGCACCGCATCGAGATACGGAATACGTCCTTTCCGCCTCACGTGCAGACCGTCGAGGTGAAGGCCGGGGAACGCATTAGAATAAGGCACTTGTTCCGTTGAATAAGGCACTTGTTCCGTTAGGGAGGAACCGGATGCGCAGGACGTTATTGTTGCTCGCGGCGGCGGCGCTGCTGTCCGGTTGCGAATCGGCGCCCATCAAGGCGGTGCAGCAGACCTTCAGCGATATATTCCAGGGGCAGAAGGGCGAGGCGGATTTCAATGCCGGCATCAAGTCGTACGAAAACGCCAACTACACCGAATCCGCGCGCCAGCTGCAGAGCGCGCTCGACCAGGGCTTGAACAAGTCCAACCAGGTGCAAGCGCACAAATATCTTGCTTTCATACACTGCGTTTCCGGCCGCCCGGCGCAGTGCCGCAGTGAGTTTCGCAAGGCGCTCGACATCGATCCCGCTTTTGTACTCCAGCCGGCCGAGGCCGGGCATCCACAGTGGGGGCCGGTGTTCACCAGCGTCAAGGCACGGCGCTAGTGTCCTGAGTCGTTAGTTCGTTGATAAATTCATTGCCTTGGAGACGCACTTTGCATCACAAAAGTGCCGAAATTGGCGCCAGACGCGAAGCAAACCGCAGCCAGGTTGGACACCTGGCGAGGATTTGCGACAAAGTATGGCGTCAATTATCGGCATCTTTTGTTCAGCGAACTAGCGACTCAGGACACTAACACGATGGAGCAACGCAAACTCGGCCGCTACGAAATCGTCGGCGAGCTCGGCAAGGGCGCTATGGGCGTCGTCTACTGCGCGCGCGATCCCCTCCTCGACCGCACGGTGGCGATCAAGACCATCAATATGGAGCTCGCCCAGGACGAAATGAAGGATTACGAGGCGCGCTTCTACCAGGAAGCCAAGGCGGCCGGCGGCTTGAACCATCCCAACATCGTCATCATCTACGACATCGGCAAGAGCGGGAATATCGCCTACATGGCGATGGAGCTGCTGCAGGGCAAGGAACTGAAAACGCTGTTGTCGAGGGCCACCGCGCTGCCGGTCACCTATGCCGTGGACGTCGCCGCGCAAATCGCCGAAGGCCTGGGCTACGCCCACGATCACGGCATCGTGCATCGCGATATCAAGCCGGCCAACATCATGATCGTGCGCGGGGAGCTGGTGAAGATCACCGACTTCGGCATCGCGCGCATGCGCTCGGCCAATGTCCAGACGCAGGTCGGCATCGTGCTGGGCTCGCCGCGCTACATGTCGCCCGAGCAGGTGGCGGGCAAGCGCGCCGAGCCGCGCTCCGACAACTTCTCCCTCGGCGTGATCATCTACGAGATGCTGACGGGCAGGCCGCCGTTCAACGGCGAGGACGTGACTTCGGTGATGTTCCAGATCCTCAACCTCGTGCCGCCGCCGCCCAGCTCGGTCAACGCCGAGGTGCCGGAAATGCTCGATTTCATCATCGCCAAGGCGCTCGCCAAGGCGCCGGCGGACCGCTACGCCAACGCGAGCGAACTGGCCGCCGACCTGCGCGAATGCCAGAAGCGCATCGAGGCGGCCGTCGCGGCCCCCGCGACGGCGCCCGTCGCCTCCAAGCCGGCCACCACGACCTTCAATCCAGGGTCCGCCACCGACCTGCTGACCAGGACCGTTCCCGCCGAGCGGCGCAAGGACAAGGACGTTGACCCGGACGCCGATACGGCCGAGCAGACGGCGCCCGCCGCGCTGGGGCTGTCCAAGGCCTTCGATTCGCTGGACGCAACCATGCGGCTCGCTGTCAACACCGGCATGGCGACCGACATGAAGAACCTGTCGCCGTTCTCGTCCGACAAGACCAGGGGAACCAGCGCGTCACCCGGCTACCACATAATGGTCGGGCCGGGCTGGACCACCC
>CAZCGD010000188.1:0-1818 GCA_964498105.1 uncultured Streptomycetaceae bacterium | reverse complement strand
ATTCGTCCGGTATGGGTTGGCTCAGGCCCAGCCGGCAGCTCTGAAGGTGAACCTGGTCGCGCCTACCAAGTCGATACCGAGGAAGAGCGGAAAGCGGACTGAACCGCCTACGTGTTGGACCGGTTTTGCGTATTGCGGTCCGTAGAAGCTCCCCTTAGGGGACTTAGAATCCAAAAAAAAGCGTCGTCCGCGTCAGTTCGTCGCGTGGCTTAGTGGTCTGTCCCCTAATAAGGGTTCCATTGCCGCCAGCTTGCGGGCCAGGTCGGCATGGGTGGAAAGCAGCAGCCGCAGTTGCACGAAGGCCCGCATGATCTCGATGTTGACCCGTACGGCTCGCTCGCTGTGCAACACGCTGGACAACATGGCAACGCCCTGCTCCGTGAACGCATACGGCTGGTAGCGGCGGCCACCCCGCTTTGAGATGCCAAATTGGCATCTCAAACGCTCAGACTCTTCGTCGGTGAGGTGAAACATGAAGTCTCCGGGAAATCGTCCGATGTTGCGCTTTACCGCACGATTCAACGCCCCCGTTTCCACGCCGTAAAGCTCCGCCAAGTCCGAATCCAGCATTGCCTTCTGCCCACGGATCAGCAGGATCGCGCGCGTGATCCTTTCCGACGGAATTACCGCCTGCCCAATCGCAGACTGTCTCTTGCTGCCCACGGACCGCCTCCTCGTTCGCACGGGGTCGCCATACTGGCCGTTCCTAGCCCCACCGGATATAACGTGAATACAGGGCTTCGGGTTTACATGGGGTGAAGCCGTAGGGAAAGCCTCGGTTGGTTTGACGCCACCGAGGGTGCTCCGGCGCTTGCCGGGATAGGCACATGCCGGAGCGATAACCGGCAATTGGACGGAGCCCAAACCGGCAATTGGCCGCCTGGAGGGTTTCAAATAGCCGGAGGGTAAAGTTGCAATCAGCCGGACACCGGAAGCTATGGATTCAGACCTGGCTACCTGGGTTTTGCCCGGAGAATGCTGAAACACTGCTCTTGATCTTATCGGCGTTGATCGGCGTTCATCGGCGGCTAAGCTGTTCTTGAATTTGGGTTTGATTTTATCTGTGTCTATCTGCGGCTGATCTGCCCTGTATTTGCGACGCCTTTCAATCAGCGCGTGCGGCCCAGGGCGTGCTCGCCGAGCAGTTCCACGATGCGCTGCGGTGTGATCGGCGCTTCGGCGATGGTCACATTAAACGGCGCGAGCGCGTTTTCGACCGCGCTCACGATCGCGGCGATTGCGGGTATGGTGCCGCCCTCGCCCGCGCCCTTGACCCCCAGCGGGTTCAACGGCGACGGTGTCGCGAGGTGCACCAGGTCCACGCGTGGCACGTCGGTCGCGAGCGGCAGCAGGTAGTCGGCGAAGGTGGCGGAGAGCGGCTGCGCGTTCTCGTCGTACACCATGCGCTCGTAGAGCGCGTTGCCGATCCCGTGCGCGACGCCGCCGATCACCTGGCCGTCGACCACCATGGGGTTGATCACGCGCCCGCAATCGTGCGCAACCGTATAGCGGACGATCTTCACCGCGCCGGTTTCGATGTCCACCTCGACCTCGGCGACGTGCGTGCCGTTCGAGTACACGGATTGCTCGGGCGTGAAATGCGCCGTGTGCTCGAGCCCCGGGGGCAGTCCGCCCGCCATCGAGAAGCCCGGCGTACCGACCGCCTTGATTGCGATTTCGCGCAGGCTCTTGCCCACGTCCGGCGCGCTCTTCAGCCGCACGAAGCCGCCGGCGAGCTCCAGGTCCTCCTCGACGCATTCCATCATTCCGGCCGCGATCTTCTTCGCCTTGCCCGCGACTTCCATGGCGGCAAGGTGG
>CAZCGD010000187.1:0-2783 GCA_964498105.1 uncultured Streptomycetaceae bacterium | reverse complement strand
CGGCTGCGAGTACGTGGATGCGCCGGTATCCGGCGGCGAGGTCGGTGCGAAGAACGCCGCGCTCACTATCATGGTTGGCGGCAACCCGGCCACCTTCGACAAGGTGAAGCCGGTGTTCGAGCTGATGGGCAAGAACATCACCCTGGTCGGCGGCAACGGCGACGGCCAGACCTGCAAGGTATGCAACCAGATCATCGTCGCCCTCAACATCGAGGCGGTAAGCGAGGCGCTGGTATTCGCGTCCAAGGCCGGCGCCGATCCCGCCAAGGTGCGCCAGGCGCTGATGGGCGGCTTTGCCGCCTCTCGCATCCTCGAAGTGCACGGCGAGCGCATGATCAAGCGCACATTCGATCCTGGGTTCAGGATCGAATTACATCAAAAGGACTTGAACCTCGCCCTTGCGGGTGCCCGGGCAATGGGATTGAGTCTGCCGAACACCGCCACCGCGCAGGAACTCTTCAATGCCTGCGTTGCCAGCGGCGGTGCCAAGTGGGACCACTCCGCAATGGTGCGCGCGCTGGAGAAGATGGCCAACCACGATGTTGCAAAGGCGTGAATCGTGAATGGTGAATCGTGAATCGACTCATTGCCCCCATCGTTGCCGGCCTGCTCTGGGCCGGAACGGCCGCTGATGCTGCCGCACAAGCGTATCCCAGCAAGCCTATCCGGCTGATTGTTCCTTTCGCTCCCGGGGGGCCGGCGGACCTCCAGGCGCGCCTGATCGGCCCGAAGCTCACGGAAGCGTGGGGACAGCCCGTCGTCGTCGAGAACCGCGCCGGCGGCAACACCATTATTGCAACCGAGCTTACCGCCCGGGCGGACCCTGACGGCCACCTGGTACAGGTCATTTCGGCCGGGTTCGCGATTAACGTGAGCCTCTATGCCAAGCTCCCATACGACAGCCTGCGGGACTTCGCCGCCGTTACGCAGCTGACGTCCGGTCCCGCAATTGTGGTCGTCCACCCCTCGTTGCCAGCGCGATCCGTCAAAGAATTGATCCAGCTCGCCCGTTCCCGCCCCGGACAGCTCACCTACGCTTCTGCCGGGCTCCCCAGCCAGCTCGCGGTCGAGTTGTTCAAGGTCACGACCGGCACCGACATGGTCCACGTGCCGTACAAGGGCGCGGCCCCGGCGATGATCGACCTCATCGCAGGCCACGTGCAGGTGAGCTTTCCCACGATCGGCGGGGGGTTGCCGCATGCGCAGGCCGGGAGACTGCGCGCGCTCGCGACCACCGGGGCGAAGCGCCCCCTGGCGGCGCCCGATCTTCCGACCATGATGGAAGCCGGCGTGCCCGGCTACGAGGCCTCCAACTGGTTCGGGACCGCGGTTCCAGCCAGGACCCCGCCCGCCATCGTCGCGAAGCTCAGCCAGGAAATCGCACGCGTGCTGCGTCTCCCCGACGTGCGCGAGCGGCTGCTGACGCAGGGCATGGAACCCACCAGCAGCACGCCAGAAGAGTTCTCGGCCTATATCAGGTCCGAGATGACGAAGTGGGCGAAGGTGGTGAAAGCCTCCGGCGCCAAACCAGAGTAGCAATAGACAGGATTTACAAGATTTACAGGATTAGGGCGTAATTTGAGAATCTTGTTAATCCTGTTTATCCCCTTCCCCCACTCGTGGGGGAAGGTAGGATGGGGGAATCTCGTTAGAGCGTCCATTTCTTGTTCTAGAATCTCCACATGAGCGCGGTTGTAGAACAAGTCGCGGTTGACCTTGCCCGCCAGCGGGAGGTGGTCGCCGCGCTGAGCGCGTTCCTGCCCGGCTCCTCCATCCTGTTCGATCACGAAGACGTCAAGCCCTACGAGTGCGACGGGCTGACCGCCTACCGGCAGGTGCCGATGGTGGTCGCGCTGCCGGAGACCGAGGACCAGGTCTGCCGCATTCTGAAGACCTGCCACAGGCTCAGGGTGCCGGTGGTCGCGCGCGGTGCCGGCACGGGGCTCTCCGGCGGCGCCCTGCCGCTCGGCAACGGCGTGCTGCTCTCGCTCGCGAAGTTCATGCGCATTCTGGAAGTTGATAATCGGGCGCGTACTGCCCGAGTACAACCCGGCGTACGTAATCTGGCCATCTCCGAGGCGGCCGCACCCCACGGGCTGTACTACGCGCCCGATCCGTCGAGCCAGATCGCCTGCAGCATCGGCGGCAACGTCGCCGAGAACTCCGGCGGTATCCACTGCCTCAAGTACGGGCTCACTGTCCACAACATACTGAAGCTGCGCATTGCCACCATCGAAGGTGAAATCGTCGAGATCGGGAGCGAGGCGCTCGATGCTGCCGGTTACGATCTGCTCGCGCTGATGACCGGCTCCGAAGGCCTGCTCGGCGTGACGACCGAGGTGACGGTCAAGCTGCTGGCGAAGCCGGAGTACGCCCAGGTTGTGATGGCCGCGTTTGATGACATCGAGAAAGCCGGCCAGGCGGTGGCGAACATCATTGCCGCCGGCATCATCCCCGCCGGCTTCGAGATGATGGACCAGGCCGCCACCCGTGCGGTGGAGGATTTCGCGCGCGCGGGCTACCGCACGGACGTCGCGGCGGTCCTGCTGTGCGAGGTTGATGGCACTCGCGAGGAAGTGGCCGACGACATCCGGCGCATCCAGGAAGTGATGGAGAGAAGCGGCGCGGTACAGACGGAGGTCTCGCACGACGAGGCCCAGCGGTTGCGCTTCTGGGCCGGGCGCAAGGCGGCATTCCCCGCCGCGGGTGCCATCTCTCCCGACTACTACTGCATGGACGGCACCATCCCGAGGAAGCGCATCGGCGAGGTGCTGCGCCGCATC
>CAZCGD010000186.1:0-3504 GCA_964498105.1 uncultured Streptomycetaceae bacterium | reverse complement strand
CCGTCAACGGCCACTCCCGCGACGTCCCGGTGCACGTAGTCCCTGGGCAGTTGCTCCCAACCCTCCACGACGGAATATTTGATCTTGCCTGACTGGTCCATGACTCCTCCCGGGACAATAGATAAGGATATGAGATAAGAGGGGCGCACACAATTCCCGCTTTTCCCTGGGCGGCCCGCCGCGAGGGTTAGAATCCGGGGAACCACAGGGGATCACATGAGATTATTCGGCACTCCGGGAAGCCCGTTCGCGCGCAAGGTGCGCATCGTCCTCGAGGAAAAGCGCATTCCTCACGAATACGTCATCGAGCGCGGGTCGGCCCCGGGCTCGCGCGTGCCGCAGTTCAATCCGCTCGGGAAAGTTCCCACGCTGGTGCTCGACGACGGACGGGGGCTCTACGACTCACCAGTGATCGTCGAGTATCTCGACGCGCTGGGGACCGGGCCACGACTGATACCGGATGCGCCGGACGAGCGCATCGAGGTCAGGCGCTGGGAGGCACTGGGCGACGGCATCGCCGAAGCGACGGTGGCGATCAACCACGGCTACCGGGAGCCCCCGGACAAGCAGCACGAGCCGGCGTGGTTCGAGCGCCAGCGGCTCAAGATAGATCGCGGGCTCGCCGTCATGGAAAAGGATCTCGGCGCCGGGGCGTTCTGTTGCGGCGGCCGCTTCACGCTCGCGGACATCGCTGCCGGTTACGCGCTCGACTACCTGGACTTCGCGCTGCCGGACATCGAGTGGCGCAAGGCGCACCCCGCGCTTGCACGCCTCGCCGTGCGGCTCGCAGCCCGCAAGTCGTTCAGCGCGACGGCGCATGAGAAGAGACAAGGATGAAGGCGGAAGGGTAAGAATTCCGAGTTCAACGTTCCAAGTTCAATGTTCCAAGTTCAAAGTCGAACTTCCCGGCTCGCAACCGGCTCCAACCTTGCTTGAACCTTGAACCTTGAACCTTGAACCTGGAACCTGGAACTTGTACTCGCCTCATCCCTCATGACCGGCGCGATGGACATTAACGAGGTGTTCCGCGGCGGCGGGCGCTCGGTCGAGTTCCTCGACCAGGTCAACCAGGCCTCCATCGTCATGCTGGACGAAACCGGAATCGTCCCCCATCCGGTCGCGGCCTCAATCGCGAAGGGAATCGCGCAGGTAATGGCGCAGAAGCACAGCTCGCCTCTGCAGCGCTCCGCCGACTACCTCGACTACGAGCCGAGGCTCACGGCGGTCGTGGGCCCGGATGCCTCGCGGCTGCACACCGGGAGAAGCCGCCAGGACATCGCGTCGGCGATCGCGCGCATGAACCTGCGGGACGGGCTGCTGCAGGAATTCGAAGCGCTGGTGACCGCCCGCGACAAGCTGCTCGCCGTGGCGGGCCGTCACACCGAGACCATCATTCCCGCCTATACGCACGGCGTGCAGGCGCAGCCGACGACGTTCGCGCATTACCTGCATGCGTATGCGGCGGCGCTTGGCCGCGAGTCCGAGCGGTTGCAGCAGGCGTATGCGCGGATCAACCGCAGCCCCCTGGGCGCTGCCGCGCTGGCGACGTCGAGCTTCCCGCTCGACCGGGCGCGCCTCGCCGTGCTGCTGGGATTCGAGGGGCTCGCCGAGAACGCCTACGACGCGAACCATCTCGCGCCGGTGGACTCCGCACTCGAAGTCGCGGGCGCACTGGCGATCGCCGCCGTCCAGATGGGTCAATTCGCGCAGGACATCCACGCGCAGTATGCCGAGCCCGTGCCGTGGTTCATGCTGGTCACCGGCGAGTTGACCGGCGTCAGCAGCATCATGCCGCAGAAAAGGAATCCCGCGGCGCTCGAGCAGCTGCGGGCCCAGTCGAGCATCATGGTGGGCGACATGCACACCGTGTTTCTCATCGCCCACAACAACCGCACCGGCATGTTCGACTACCGCAGCTACAACCCCGTCCCGTGCGAGCGGCCGTTGCAAGTCTTCAAGCTGTTCCAGCAGGTGGTGGACGGAATCGTGGTGAACAAGGCGCGCGCACTGGAGGAAGTGAAAGCGGATTACTCGACGACCACCGAGATCGCCGATGCGCTCTCGCAACGGGCCGACGTCCCGTTCCGCATCGGCCACCATTTCGCGTCGAAGCTGACCGACTATGGCCGCGGGCGCGGCCTGCGGCTCGAGGAAATCCCCTACGCGGAAGCCGCGCGCATCTACCGCGAGCACGCGAAGCAGGACTTCCCGCTCACCGCAGACGGTTTCGCGGAAGTGATCAGCGCGGAATACATGGTGTACGGCCGCAAGGGCGTCGGCGGGCCGCAACCCGCCGAGGTGAACCGCATGCTCGCCGCCGAGCGCGACAGCGTGGCCTCGGAATTCGCGTGGCTGAAATCACGGAACGACCATCTCGCGCGCGCGGAAGCCGCGCTCGATCGGGCGTTCGACGCGCTGGCGCGCTGAAATTCCGTGACGAGTGATGAGTGACGGGTGACGAGTCACTTCAACCGCCAATTCAGACCAGCGTGATATACGGCAGCAGGCTCATGGCGAATCGAAATACCGCGTTGAAGATCGGCAAGCCCAGAATCGATAGCAGGATCAAGCCCATAAAAAACCAGCCGCCGTACCGGTCATTCAACGCCGTATAACGCTGCGCCAGCGGCCGCGGCAGAAAGTACGGCAGGATGTAATGCCCGTCCAGTGGCCCCAGCGGGATCAGGTTAAACACCATCAGCAACAGGTTAATGCCGACCAGTATGCTGAAAAACCGGTCCGCGGCAGGATTCAGAAAACTCTCCCACCCGGCCTGCAGGCCGTAGCGGTATAGATTCCAGGCAACCACGGCGATCAACAGATTGGCCATGGGCCCTGCTGCGGCAACCATCAATTGCGCCCAGATGGAGTTGTAGTTACCCGGATTGGTCGGCACCGGTTTTGCGTAACCAAATCCCACAAACACGACCATCAACAGCCCCACAGGATCGATATGCGCGATCGGATTCAGGGTTAATCGTCCCGATCTCTCGGCGGTATCGTCACCAAAGCGTTTGGCAGCGAACGCGTGTCCGAACTCATGAAACGACAGGGATATGATCAGGGCAACGATGATCAAACCAAACAGCGCTACCTGACCCTGGAACAACAGTGGGAGCATTTGCTATTCTGAATTACTTCGTCTCCCGCATCGCCCGCACTTTCTTCGCCGCCGGGCGCTCCCAGCAGCGATTGAGCCAGGCCTGCACGTGCGGCCATTTCGCGAGATCGAGCGACAGCGCGCGATAGAGCGCCGCGGCGACGTTGAGATCCGCCACCGAGAACGCCGGGCCGGCGAGCCACTGTGATTTCGTCAGCGCGGCCTCGAGGACGTCGAATGCCGGCACGATTTCGGCCCATGCCGCCTTGGCGAGGTCCGGCTTGCGCTCGGCTTCGGGCAGGTCCTTGGTATGCCGGGCGTGGTTGACGATCTGGCGATCGAGGCGGTCGGTCTCCCACAGGCTCCACTGCAGCACCAGCGCCTCGTTCTTCGGGTCCGACGGG
>CAZCGD010000185.1:0-6172 GCA_964498105.1 uncultured Streptomycetaceae bacterium | reverse complement strand
TTTCCGCATCAACACCGAGTCCTCCGGGCAGTTCGAGAGAACCCTCATCGTTGCCGAAGAGGGTTCCCACGTTTCCTATCTCGAGGGCTGCACGGCGCCCAAGTTCGACACCAACCAGCTGCACGCGGCGGTGGTGGAACTGGTGGCGCTGGATGACGCCGAGATCAAGTACTCGACGGTGCAGAACTGGTACGCCGGCGACGAGAACGGCGTGGGCGGCATCTACAACTTCGTCACCAAGCGCGGCTTGTGCAAGGGCAGGAATTCGAAAATCTCCTGGACCCAGGTCGAGACCGGCTCGGCGATTACCTGGAAGTACCCGTCCTGCGTGCTGCTTGGCGAGAACTCGATCGGCGAGTTCTATTCGGTGGCGCTGACCAACCACCACCAGCAGGCCGACACCGGTACCAAGATGGTGCACATCGGCAAGAACACCCGCAGCCGCATTATCAGCAAGGGCATCTCGGCCGGGCAGTCCAACAACAGTTACCGCGGCCTGGTGAAGATCGGGCCGCGCGCGGACAACGCGCGTAACTACTCGCAGTGCGATTCGATGCTGATCGGCTCGAAATCCGGCGCCAACACCTTCCCCTATATCCAGGTGCAGAACAGCGGCGCCACGGTCGAACACGAGGCAAGCACCTCCAAGATTGGAGAGGAGCAGTTGTTCTACTTTGCGAGCCGCGGCATTGGCGCGGAAGAGGCAGTGTCGATGATCATCAACGGCTTCTGCCGCGACGTGTTCCAGCAGCTGCCGATGGAATTCGCGGTCGAGGCGACCAAGCTCCTGGGTTTGAAGCTCGAAGGGAGCGTCGGATGATCCGCAAGGACGCCAAGGTTCTGCTCGAAGTGAAGGGGCTGCGCGCGAAAGTCGGCGGAGCCGAGATCGTGAAGGGCCTGGACCTTACCGTGCGCGCGGGCGAAGTGCACGCCATCATGGGACCCAACGGCTCCGGCAAGAGCACCTTCGCCAAGGCGCTTGCCGGTCACCCCGCGTACGAAGTCACCGCTGGCACGGTCACTTTCGAAGGCAAGAACCTCTTCGAGATGACGCCGGAACTACGCGCGCGCGCCGGCCTCTTCCTCGGCTTCCAGTACCCGGTCGAGATTCCCGGGGTCTCGAACAGCGCGTTCCTGCGGCTCGCCTACAACACGATGCAGGCGGCGCGCGGGCGCGACGAGCTCGACCCGCTGGAGTTCGACGACCACGTGCGAGAGAAAATGAAGCTGCTCGCGATGGATCCGGCCTTCCTCGACCGCTCGGTCAACGAGGGCTTCTCGGGCGGCGAAAAGAAGCGGAACGAGATCCTGCAGATGGCGCTGCTCGAACCGCGTCTTGCGATCCTCGACGAGACCGACTCGGGACTCGACATCGACGCGCTGCGCGTGGTGGCGAACGGCGTGAACCGCCTCGTTACAGCCGACAACGCGGTCGTGCTCGTCACCCACTACCAGCGCATGCTCAACTACATCGTGCCCGACTACGTGCACGTGATGGGTGGCGGTCGCATCATCAGGACCGGCGGTAAGGCGCTGGCGGAAGAACTGGAGTCGCGCGGATACGACTGGGTGAAGGAAGCGGCATGAGTGTAATCACCGCGAAGCACCCTTATATTGAAGCCTTGTTAAAGAGGTATGAAATGCCGCGCAGCGGCATTTCTTGGCTCAACCAGCGGCGCTCTCAGGCGCTAGAGCGCGCCAACGCGCTCACGGTTCCGACCACGCGCGACGAGGAATGGCGCTTCACCGATGTCTCCCCGCTCACCAAGGTGAATTTCAGGCCGGCGGCCGACGCGCCGCGGCTGGCGATGGCGGACCTCTCGGGCTTTGTCCTTCCCGAAGCGCCCGCCCGCCTCGTGTTCGTTGACGGCCTGTTTGCACCTGAACTTTCCAGCCATGCCGGGCTGCCGTCCGGCGTGGTCGTCTCCAGTCTCGCCGCTGCGCTCGGCGCGCACGCCGCTGCGATCGAGCCGCACCTCGCGCGCCACGCCGAGTACGAGCACGAGGTTTTCACGGCGCTGAACACCACTCACCTCCGTGACGGGGCGTTGGTTTGGGTGTCCAGGAACCAGAAATGTCCCACGCCGGTGCATTTGTTGTTTGTTTCCACGCAAATGGAAATAGCGGCCTACCCGCGCTGCCTGGTGATTGCTGAGGCCGGCTCGGAATGCACCCTGGTCGAGGATTACGTCAGTCTCGGCGACGCGGTTTATTTCAACGACGCGGTGACCGAGGTCGTCGTGGGCGAGGGTGCCCGCGTGCGGCACGTGAGGGTGCAGCGCGAGGCGGCCGGGGCTTTTCACATCGCCGCCTGCGCGGCCCACCTCGCGAAGGACGCCCGTTACGCTTCCCACACGGTTACGCTCGGCGCCCGCCTGTCCCGCTTCAATCTCGGCATCGTGCAGCACGGCGATGGCGTCGAAGTCGAGCTGGACGGGCTCGCACTCATTGCGGGGCGCCAGCTCGCCGACACCCATACCCTGGTGGACCACGCGCGGCCTCATGGCCGCTGCCGTCAGGTACACAAGTGCATAGTCGATGGCGGGGCGCACGCGGTGTTCAACGGCAAGATCCTGGTGCGGCCGGGCGCCCAGCTGACCGACTCGTCACAGCAGAGCCGCAGCCTGCTGCTCTCGGACCGGGCGCACGTGGACGTGAAGCCGCAACTCGAGATCTTCGCCGACGACGTGAAGTGCGCGCACGGCGCCGCCATCGGGCAGCTCGATGCCGAGCAACTGTTCTACCTGAAGAGCCGCGGGCTGTCCGATAGCCGCGCGCGCAATCTCCTCACCTATGCTTTTGCCGCCGAAGTGATAGACCGCATCCCGGTGCCTTCCCTCGTCGAGCGGCTGGAGCAGATGGTGCTGGCCCGGACCCAGGCAGTGGCATGACCATGAACGCGCCGCAGACAGGACTGAAGCAGGTGCGCGCCGGGGGACTCGACGTCGAGCGCATCCGCAAGGATTTCCCCATCCTCGGGCTGAAGGTGAAGGGCAAGCCGCTGGTGTTCCTCGACAACGCGGCTTCCAGCCAGATGCCGCAGCCGGTGCTCGACCGGTGGGTGCGCTACCAGACCACCCAGCACTCGAACATCAACCGCGCGGTGCATCACCTGTCGGAGATCGCCACCGCCGAGTACGAAGCGGCGCGCAGGAAGCTCCGGGCCTTCATCAACGCGAAGGAAGAGCGCGAGGTGATCTTCACCAGCGGCACTACCGACGCCATCAACCTGGTTGCGCACGGCTACGGGCGCAAGTTCATCGGTCCGGGCGACGAGATCGTGCTCACCACGCTCGAGCACCACTCCAACATCGTGCCGTGGCAGATGGTGGCCGAGGAGAAAGGCGCGAAGATCCGCGTGGTGCCGGTGAACGACCGCGGGGAGTTGATCCAGGAAGAGTATCTGAAGCTGCTCGGCCCGCGCACGAAGCTGGTGGCGATGGGACATGTCTCCAATGCGCTAGGCACCATCAATCCGGTGCGTGAGATGAACCAGGCGGCGCACGCGAAGGGCATCCCGGTGCTGGTGGACGGCGCGCAGGCCGCCCCGCACATGCAGCTCGACATGCAGGCGCTCGACTGCGATTTCTACGCCTTCTCGGGGCACAAGATGTTCGGTCCGACCGGCATCGGCGTGCTCTACGGCAAGGCCGAGTGGCTGGAGAAGATGCAGCCCTTCAAGGGCGGGGGCGACATGATCCTTTCGGTCACCTTCGAGAAGACCACCTACAACGTGCCGCCGCACAAGTTCGAGGCCGGCACGCCCCCGATCGCCGCGGCGATCACTCTGGGCGCGGCGGTGGATTACATCCAGGGCGTCGGCTTCGAACGCATCCACGCGCACGAGACCGACCTGCTCGACTACGCCACCGACCAGGTGAACCGCCTGCCGGGCGTGCGCATCATCGGCACCGCGGAACGGAAGGCGGCAGTCCTTTCCTTCATCGTCGACGGCGTGCACCCGCACGACGTTGGCACGCTGTTGAACGAGGAGGGTGTGGCGATCCGCACCGGGCACCACTGCGCCCAGCCGGTGATGCAGCGTTTCGGCATCCCCGCCACCTCGCGCGCGTCGTTCGCCTTCTACAACACCCACTCCGAAGTGGACGCCCTCGTCGCGGGGATCAAGAAAGTGCAGAAGGTCTTCGGCTGAAAACTCAACGTCAAAAGCAATGGACAGGATTAACGCTCTAACGAGGTGCCCCTATCCTACCTTCCCCCACAAGCGGGGGAAGGGGATAAACAAGATTAAATCAACACCAAGACTCAGGACGACGAACAAGACTCAAACGGGAACATCTGTTTTGATTTTGTTTCGGTCTAATCCTGTTAATCCTGTCTATTATGGTTCTTAAACGATGGCGGACACGAAGCAGCTGTACCAGGAAGTGATCCTCGATCACAACCGCAAGCCGCGCAATTGGGGCGTGTTGCTCGATGCGACGCATCGGGCCGAGGGTCACAACCCGTTGTGCGGGGATCACTTGACCCTGACGCTGAAATTGAACGACGACGCGGTGGACGCTATCAGTTTCCAGGGTGAGTCGTGCGCCATTTGCAAGGCTTCGGCCTCGATGATGACGACCACGGTCAAGGGCAAGAGCAGGCGCAACGCTGAGCAGATGATCCAGGAATTCCGGGACATGGCGACCGGCCAGCTTGACGTGTCTTCCCCTCACCATCTCGGACGCCTGACGGTGTTCGCGGGCGTGCGCGACCTGCCGACGCGGGTGAAGTGCGCGATCCTGCCGTGGCACACGCTGCACGCCGCGCTCAATTCGGAAGCGAGCACCACGACCGAGGCGGACGCCGACCCCATGCATGCCCCGGTGGGAAATGCTTGATTGAATAGACAGGATTTACAGGATTAACAAGATTAGGACGAGCAAGAACGGGTTGAATCTTGTAAATCCTGTTAATCCTGTCCATTAGGGTTTAAAGCAATGCCAAAGATCGCTGAAATCGAGCCGACGCCGAACCCGAACGCGATGAAGTTCGTCCTCAAGGAGCCGTTGACCTGGGGCATATCGCGCTCGTACGAAAATGCCGCGCAGGCGCAGGATGACCCGCTTGGCGCCAGCCTGTTCGACATCGAGCACGTGACCAGCGTGTTCTACGTGGACCACTGGATCACGGTGACGCAGGACGGGCAGGCCGACTGGCAGGAGCTGATGCGCCAGCTCGCGGTGCCGATCCGCGAAGCGCCGTCGGCGGACGCGCAAACCGCGCAACTCGTGGCCCAGGCCGGTTCCTCCACGGACACCGGGAACATGAGCGACGCCGACAAGGAACGGCTTGAAAAGATCAACGCCATACTCGACGAGCAGGTTCGACCCTACCTGCAGGGCGACGGCGGCGATCTCCACGTGCTCGGCCTCGAAGGCAACAAGCTCAGCGTCCACTACCAGGGCGCGTGCGGCAGCTGCCCGAGCTCGATCTCCGGCACGCTCACTGGAATCGAGAACCTGGTGAAACAGATCGAGCCGGATATTGAAGTCGTTGCCGTGTAATAAATTAGCCGCCAAGCCGCCAAGGACGCCAAGAAGATCAGGAATAACACGCCGCCAAGGCGCCAAGAAAAACAAGAACAACAATTGAACCGCCAAGACCGCCAAGCAAGCCAAGAAAAACAAATAGACAGGATTGACAGGATTAACAGAATAAAACTATCAGCAAGGCCCTGCGCAAATCCTCTTGCCTCACCCCTGCTTTATTGAACTGGGTATTCTTGGCGCCTTGGCGGCTGATCTAATGCATGTCTGACTGGGTAAACGTAGCGACAGTAGACGAGATCGCGCCCGGCGGCCATCGCGTCATCGACGTGGACGGGGCGCACATCGCTGTCTTCAACCTTGACGGCCAGTACTACGCGATCGAGGACGTGTGCACCCATGACGGCGGGGAACTGGCCGGCGGGATCGTGGACGGCGACCAGATCGAGTGCATGCGCCACGGCGCGCGCTTCTGCATCCGGACCGGCGCGGTGATGGCGCCGCCGGCCTACGAGCCGGTCGCCAAATTCCCGGTGCGGGTCGAGAACGGCGAGATCCAGGTGCGGGACGATCGCTGGGACTAGCAAGGCAGTAGAGAGGCATTATTCGAGCGACGCGGCTAGCGATGAAGGAGTACTGCCATGGCAGGTTTGGACAAGAGCACCCCCAACCCTACTGAA
>CAZCGD010000184.1:0-2266 GCA_964498105.1 uncultured Streptomycetaceae bacterium | reverse complement strand
GCGCTGATGCGCGTGCTGGTGGACATGCTGGGGCGCGACGAGAATCAACTGCGGGTGGTGGCGCCGGATCTCGGCGGCGGTTTCGGGCCCAAGCTGGTGACTTATTCCGAGGATGTCGTCGTCACGCTCGCGGCGCTGATCACCGGACATCCCGTCAAATGGATAGAGGACCGGCGCGAGCACTTCATCTCCACCACGCAGGAGCGCGACCAGTACTGGGAGGTGGAAATCGCAACTGACGCGGACGCGCGCATATTGGGCGTGCGCGGCTCGTTCATCCACGATCACGGCGCCTATACCGCGCGCGGGGTCAACCTCGGTCACAACTCGGCCGAGACCGTCACGCTGCCGTACGAGGTGCCGGCCTACAAGATGACCGTCAGGCTGGCCCTGACCAACAAGGTGCCGGTGACCCCGGTGCGCGGCGCGGGGCATCCCCAGGGCACGTTCGCGATGGAGCGGCTGCTCGACCGGGTCGCCCGCGAGCTGAAGCTGGACCGCGCCGAGGTCCGCCTGCGCAACCTGATACCGGCGGGCAAGATGCCGTATACCAAGCAGCTCAAGACGCGCGGCGGCATGCAGGTCGTGCTCGACAGCGGCGACTATCCCAGGTGCCAGCAGGAAGCTTGCGAGAAAGCCGGATGGAACGGGTTTCGCGCACGGCAGGAGGCCGCGCGCAAGCGGGGCCGCTACATCGGCATCGGGCTGGCGAATTTCGTCAAAGGCACCGGCCGCGGGCCGTTCGAAGGCGTCACGGTGCGGATCGGCCCGTCGGGCAGGGTGCTCGTCTATTCCGGCGCCACGGCGATGGGGCAGAGCACGCGCACCATGCTGGCCCAGATCGTCGCGGAGCAGCTCGGCGGCGACATGTCGAACATCTCCGTGACCACGGGCGATACCGACGCCATCCCGATGGGCATAGGCGGGTCGAACAGCCGCCAGACGGTTACGGCCGGCTCGTCAGCCCATCTCGCCGCGAAGAAAGTGGCGCGGAAAGCGCTCAAGGTCGCGGCGCTGCTGCTCAAGGCGTCCGAGCAGGACCTGGAGATCGTGGGCGGTGACGTGCGCGTGAAAGGCGCGCCCGGCTTGAAAATCGGGTTGGGTCGTATCGCCCATACGGTCGCCGGCACGCCGGGGTACGCACTGCCCGGCGAGGTGGAGCCCGGGATGGAAGCCACCGAGTACTTCGTGGTGGACGACATGGCTTACGCCAGCGGCACGGCGGTGGCGGAAGTCGAAGTGGACGTCGAGACCGGCGGCGTGAAGATGCTCCGCTACGTCCTCGCGCACGATTGCGGCACCATCCTCCATCCCGTGATCGTGGATGGCCAGATCCTCGGTGGCGTCGCGCACGGCATCGGCAACGCGCTCTACGAATGGATGGGATTCGATGACAACGGGCAGCCGGTCACCACCAATTTCGGCGAGTACCTGCTGGTTACCGCGACCGGGATGCCGCCGGTCGAGATCATCCACCACGAGTCGCCGTCGCCGCTGAATCCCCTCGGGGTGAAGGGCGTGGGCGAATGCGGCGTGGTGCCGGCGCCCGCCGCGATCATGTCCGCGATCGAGGATGCGCTGACGCCGTTCGGCGTGCGCGTCACCCGGACGCCGCTGTTTCCGGCTGAGATCGTTGCCCTGATCAACAAGCGGTGACGACTGATGACTGACGAGTGACGGATCCCGCGTCACCGCTATCGCGTCACCGTTTATTAGCGGGAGCGTCGAGCCGCCACAACTCTCCGCGCCAGCGCGCGGCGATGAGCAGTGTGAACGTCAGGCCGATCACGCAATAGAGCGTCGCGGTGATGGAGTAGCCAAGGCTGGCAATCAGCGGGCCGAAGATCAAAAGTCCGGGCACGTTGCCGTAGATGACCAGCATCCTTATCCCCATGATGCGCCCGCGGAACTGCGCGCCCGAGGTGCGTAACAGCGCCGCCGCCATCGAAACCATGCTCAGGCTCTGGGCCGCGCCGGCCAGCATGAGGGCCGGGATGCCGGCCGCGGGATGTTGCGCGTGCGCGAACACCAGGAGCACTGAGTACCAAGCCACGCAGAAGACGATCATCATCCGTCCCGGCCGGATGGCGTGCCCGATCCGGCTCAGGATGATGGAGCCGAGCAGGGCGCCGCTGGCCGCGCCCGCGATCATGTAGCCGAGCCCGGTTTGATCGGTGCGGTATATTTCCTTCGCCACCACCGGCAGCAGACTGTTGTACAGCGGGAACGCCGTCAGGTTGCACAGGAAAGCGAGACACATCATTGC
>CAZCGD010000183.1:0-1825 GCA_964498105.1 uncultured Streptomycetaceae bacterium | reverse complement strand
CGCGCATTTTCACTGGCCTGTGCGTGAAGCTGGCCGAGGATCTGAGGCGCAAAGGCTACGTCGGCCGGACCATCGGGTTGAAGCTCCGCTACGACAACTTCAAGACCGTCACCCGCGACCGCACCCTCATTGAACCGACCGGAGACGCCGCCGCGATCCGCCGCGCGGCGGGCGAATGCCTGAAGCGCGTCCCCCTCGACCGCCGCCTGCGGCTCCTAGGCGTCCGGGTCGGCAGCCTGAGCAAGGCCGAGGGATGAGGGATAAGGCGAGTTCTTGTTCAAGGTTCAAGGTTCAAGGTTCAAGGTTCAAGGTTCAAGCAAAGTTGGAGCGGGTCGTGATTTGAGGGTTCTGGATTTGAACTTTGAACCTGGAACTTGGAACTTGGAACTTGGAACTCTTACCCATCTGCCTTCCATTGTCCGGCCCGTCGGAACGATAATGGCGGTCCGGAGTCAGATTCCCTTCCCATGTTCACCTATCTGCAATCCCGCATCCGCGGCACCGCCAGCCCGGGGCCGGGCGCGCCGCCGCCCGGTCTGCTGGCCTTCTACTGGCATTTTGCGCGGCAGACCAGGGGCTGGTACGCGCTCATGTTCGTCACCAGCCTGGCGGTGGCGCTGATCGACACGGTGATCCCGGTGTTCATCGGCAAGCTGGTGTCGCTGATGGAAGCAACCGACCGCCACGCGGCGCTGGCGGGCGAGTGGCCGCTGTTGGCCGGCATGGTCGGACTGGTGCTCATCGTGCGCCCGCTGGTGCTGCTCGCCGACGTCGCGATCCGCCACAACGCGCTGATCCCCGGCACCACCAGCCTGATCCGCTGGCAGAGCCACTGGCACGTGGTGCGCCAGAGCTGGCCGTTCTTCCAGAACGATTTCGCCGGGCGCATCGCGAACCGCGTGATGCAGACCGCCAACGCGCTGCGCGAAAGCGTGATGGCGGGCATCCGCGCGATCTGGTACATCGCGGTCTACGGCGTGAGCGCGTTCGTGCTGATGGCGCTGGCCGACTGGCGGCTGGGCCTGCCCATGCTCGCGTGGTTCGCGGGCTACCTGGTGTTCCTGCGTTATTTTGTGCCGCGCATGCGCGACCTGGCGCGGGCGAGCTCGGAAGTGCGCTCGCACGTCATGGCGCGCGTGGTGGACAGCTACACCAACATCCTCACGGTGAAGCTGTTTGCGCGGCTCGCCGACGAAGACGCCTACGTGCGCGAAGTGATAGACGAGCACCAGGGCGCGATCGCCGCCCACATGAAGCTGATTTCGCAGTTCATGTTCGCGCTGTCGGTGATGAACGCCGTGCTGCTGACCGGGACCGCGGCCATCGGCATCTGGCTGTGGGCCGAGGGCACCGTGAGCGCGGGCGTAGTGGCCACCGCGCTGCCGCTCGCCTGGCAGATCACCAACGTCGCCGGCTGGGTGAGTTGGGAAGTAACCGGCATCTTCGAGAATATCGGCGTGGTGCAGGAAGGCATGCAGACGATCGCCGTGCCGCACTCCGGAGTCGATCGCCCCGGCGCGCTCGCCCTCCAGGTGTCGCGCGGCGAGATCCGCTTCGAGGACGTGAGCTTCAGCTACGGCCGGCGCGACGGGCCGCCGGTGTTCGACCGGCTGAGCCTCACGCTGCGTCCCGGCGAGCGCGTGGGCGTGGTCGGGCGCTCGGGCTCCGGCAAGTCGACGCTGGTGAACCTGCTGCTGCGCTTCTACGAGCCGGAACGCGGCGGCATCCTCATCGACGGGCAGGATATTGGCCAGGTGACGCAGGAGAGCCTGCGCGCGGCGATCGGCATGGTGACCCAGGACACTTCCCTGCTGCACCGTTCGAT
>CAZCGD010000182.1:0-2587 GCA_964498105.1 uncultured Streptomycetaceae bacterium | reverse complement strand
CTTTTCCAATCGTTCCACAGCCGAGGAGAACAGAGCCGCATATTCACCATTGCCGAAAAATTCCAATTGCTCGCGATTCGGAACAGCAAAGCGGAATGGTCGAGTCGCAGCATGCTGTTTTTTTGGCAGATAGGCCGGTCTCTCGCGAGAAAATGGATCGACCGGATCAGGCGCCTGACACACACTAAAGACCGCCTGCGCATCGGCGCATGTGAGCGCAAGGATCGAGACACAATCCAAGGACCGGCAGGCGGGAAAGACTCCTTTTGTGCTGAGCAGTCCTTTGCTCGGCTTGAGGCCGACGAGATTGGTGAACCCGGCCGGGACTCGGCCCGAACCGGCCGTATCGGTCCCTAAAGAAAAACTGACCAGTCCAGTGGAAACAGCGACCGCGGAACCGGAACTCGACCCGCCGGAAATAAACCGGGAATCGAAGGGGTTTGGACTGATACCGTAAGGGGAACGGGTGCCCGTCAATCCTGTGGCAAACTGGTCCAGATTGGTTTTGCCGATCAACAGCGCGCCCGACGAGTTGAGCCGGTTCACGACGGTAGCCGACTCCGGCGGCACGTAACGAAACTCCGGACAAGCGGCCGTCGTGGGGTGCCCCGCTGCATCGATATTGTCCTTGATGGCGTAAGGAATGCCATAGAGCGACATGCCGGCTCTGCCGGACTTCCACCGGGCTTCCAGCTCTTGAGCTTGGGCTAAAACCGTTTCACGGGGCAGGAGGTAAATCCAAATATTCGGCACGGGACACTGTGCGACCCGCTCGTAAACAGCCTCCACGAGCTCAATCGGCCTTAGCGTCTCCGCATGGTAGAGCTTCTGCAGTGTGGCGATATCCAAACTGCCGTTTCGAAGAGACCAGCCCATCCCAATACCCCTGCTCCTTCCGCTCGGGATGTATTCCCGGGGCCATAATAACCACGCTCCGGCACCTGTCGCAGAGCTACCCGTAGGCTTGCCGGAGAGCGTCCATCAGACGATTCGCCGTCGTCACCCAGCCGACAATGCCTCCCTGCGATTGGATCATGCGCAGGGTTGTCTGTTTAAAATCAGGAAAATAACTTTCGGTCCCATCTTCCACCAAGAGACATTCATACCCTCGGTCATTGGCTTCTCTCATGCTGGTCTGGACACAGACCTCGGTCGTCACTCCCGTAAAGATCAAATGGCTGATCGAGAGGGCCTGCAGACGCTCGTGCAGGTTGGTGGCGTAAAACGCCCCTGTGCCTGGTTTGTCGATCACGAGTTCGTCCGATTCGGGACGCAACTCCTTCACAAAGTCGTTCCCTGGTTCTCCCAACACCAAGATCCGTCCCATCGGTCCCGGATCTCCGATGCGAAGCGAGGAGTCCCCACGGCTTCTTTTGGCCGGAGGGCAATCTGACAGATCGGGGCGATGGCCTTCTCTGGTGTGAATAACCGGCAACCGCAATTCTCGAAATGTTCTAAGGAGCCCAGCGACGGTCGGTACGATTTCTTGTAGGAGTTCGACTTTATTGCCCAGCGCCGCGCCGAATCCGCCTGGCTCAATGAAATCGCGTTGCATGTCGATGATCACCAAGCCCACGCGCGCGCCCGACTCTCGCGCTGGCAACTGATACGGATAGGGGGATGCGATCACGGTGTTCATGCTGCATGTCCTGTCATGTGCCGTCCAATGAGCGCAAGGTTGGCGCCGGACGACGTCGTTTCATAGACCAGTTGACCGTTAAACATCACCACGGTACGGTCGGCCAGTTCCAGGATCTCGTCAAGGTCTTCACTCAACAGAAGGACAGCTGTCCCACGATTGCGCGCGGCGACAATCTGCAGACGAATTTCCTCCGTGGCCAAGAAATCAAGCCCGAAACATGGATTCGCCACGATCAAAATTTCCACTCCGTCGGAAAGCTCTCGCGCCAGGACCGCACGCTGCACATTTCCTCCAGAGAGAGACCGGATAGGAGTATCGGGAATAGGGGGCTTAATGTTATACTGTTCAATCAATCCATGCGCGCTGCGCCGCAGCGCGGGACGGTTGATGAGCCATCCGCCCACGGCATGGGGCTCCCGATCAAAATTGCGAAACGCCAAATTTTCTGCGACGCTCATGTTTCCTACGCAGGTATTCTGGAGCGGTTCTTCCGGCAAACAATAAATTTTATGACGCACAATCTGTTCGCGGGTTGGCTCAAATGGCGTGCCCTGCACCAGAATTGTCCCAGTGGCGGCCCGGCGTTGCCCGGCCAGGACCTCAACCAGTTCCCGCTGTCCATTGCCCGATACACCGGCAACACCCACGATCTCACCTGCATGGATGGTGACCTGTAGTCCCCGAACTGCTTCCACCCCGGCATCGTCACGTACTCGAAGATCGTGAATTGCGAGTTTGGGCGTCTTAGTGGGAAATGTGTGGCGTTCCTTCGGTCTGGCTGTGACTTCAGACCCCACCATCATCTCGGCCATCTGAGCCACTGTCAGGTCCGACACGAGTCCAGACCCCACGAATTGCCCTTTGCGCAACACCGTGACCTCATCTGCAAATGTCACTACTTCTCTCAGTTTGTGGGTAATAATCAGGACGCTGATCTGTTGGGCT
>CAZCGD010000181.1:0-4308 GCA_964498105.1 uncultured Streptomycetaceae bacterium | reverse complement strand
ATCGGTCAGCCACTCGCGCGCGGCCGGCCGGCACGGCGCGATGCCCACGCCGCAGTTGCCCATCACGACCGTGGTCACGCCGTGCTCGGCGGAGCTGGACAGCAGGCGGTCCCAGGTGATCTGCGCATCGTAGTGGGTATGGGGATCGACGAAACCGGGGCAGACGATCTTGCCAGTGGCGTCGATCACCGTGGCCGCGGCACCATCGATTTTTCCGAGCGCGGCGATGTTGCCGCCCTGCACCGCCACGTCGGCATCGAACCGCGGGCCGCCAGTGCCGTCGACAACGGTCCCGTTGGTAATCAGCAGGTCATGCGGCATTCCGGGTTCTCCGGGAAACGGTGCGTGCCAGACGATATCATAGATGCATACGGCCGCGATCGTGCACGAGCGAAACCTCGGGCGCGGTGTAAGATTCTTGTAGACTGAAAAAGTGACACCTCAATTGCGGCGCCCGGGATTGGAAAAGATATGAACAAGAATGGCTGGGGACTCGTCGGCACGGGCCGGATCGCCGAGGACCGCATACTGCCCGGGATCAACGCCCACGCGGGCAACCGGTTGATAGGCGTGGTCAGCCGCGACCAGGGGCGCGCTGACGCCTTCGCCAGGAAATTCGGCGCGGAGCACGCCTATACGAGCTACGACGACCTCCTGCGCAATCCCGACGTTACGGTGGTGGCGATACACACGCCGAACTCGCAGCATGCCGGGCAGGCGATAGCGGCCGCGCGCGCCGGCAAGCATGTCTTTTGCGACAAGCCGATGGCCACCAGCGTTGCCGATGCCGAGCGCATGGTCCGCGAATGCGAGAGGGCGGGCGTCAAGCTGGGCGTCAATTTTCACAACCGCTTCATGCCGTGCTTCATCGAGACGCGGCGCATCATCGCGAGCGGTGAGATTGGCGAGGCGCAGTTGGTCCAGCTCGAAGCGAGTCCCGGCGCGCGTCCCGGCGGCAGGCTGGGGAGCTGGCGCGTTGACGCCGCAGTGGCGGGGCTGGGCACGACCAACAGCATCGGCGTGCACGTCTACGACATCCTGCGCTACCTGCTGGCCTCCGAAATCACGATGGTGTCGGCGTTCTTCGACACGCCCCGCGGCGTGATGGAAGGCACCAATCTGTCCACGTTCCGTTTTGCGAACGGCGTCCTCGCCCAGTTGAGCGTGCACGAAAACACGCCGTTTCCTCACAACGATTTCGTGATTTACGGAGCCAGGGGCCGCATCATCGGCAGGGGGCTCACCCGGAGCCGCGCGGGGGGAGAGCTGCAGGTCACGACGGAGGACGGCAAGACGCGCACTACGGAGTTTCCGGTTACCAACGCCCATGCGGCGGCCGTGGCGGCATTCAGCGATACGCTCCTCGCGGGTCGCGACCCCGTGCCGTCCGGCATCGACGGCCTGCGCAGCGTGCAGCTCACGGAGGCGATGGCGCGCTCGGCGGGGGACGGCGTGCACGTGCGGCTGGCATACTAAAAGGAAGAAGGCAAAAGGCAAAAGGCGAAGGGCGAAAGGCGAAAGGCGCTGACGTCCAGCAAAATCAGGGTCGGGTTCGCTGGCTGGATACGAGGGTGATCGACCGACCCCACTTATTCTCTAGTCGTCCAGCACGGTATCGCGCGTCTCGGGCAGAAAGATGAGGCCGATCACCGAGGCTGTGACAAGCAGGACGACCGGGTACCACATCCCGGTTATCGGGTTTCCCGCCTTGACGCTCAGGAGCGTGATCATGAACGGCGCCATGCCGCCGATCCATCCGGCGCTGAGGTTGTGCGGCAGCGCGACCGCGGTATAGCGCACGCGCGCGGGAAACAGCTCCGCGATTGCGGCTGTCTGCGGGCCGACGATGAGCGCGACCGCGATCACCAGGATGACGAGCAGCAGCACGATCATCACGCGGTCGGTCTGCAGCGGATCAGCCCGCTCGGGCCAGCCTTCGGCCTTGAGCGCCGCGGTGAGTTCCGCAGGCCGGAACCCGGCGATCTCGCTCTGCCTACCCACGCGCAGCGACACGCGATCGGCGACCTGCGCGGGATGGAGCGTATACGACACACCGAGCTTCGCGAGTAGTTCCTGGTTGCGCTCGCACTCATTGCGCGTCTGGGTGAAGGGGCCGTAGGCGCAGGATGCGCCGTACAGCGCCACCGGCACCTCGCGGTTGAAGCGCTCGAGCACCGGGTTGCCGTAGTGCAGCAGGCCGTTGAACACGGGAAGTATGGTCAGGGCGCCGAGCAGTAGACCGGCCAGCAGCACCGGCCGGCGCCCGATGCGATCCGACAGCGCGCCGAACAGGATGGTGAGCGGAAAGAGCAGCAGCGTGCTCAGCATCACCAGCGTTCCGGCCAGTTGCGGGTCGAGCTTGACCACGTTCTTCAGGAACACGCTGGTGTAGACCTGGGATGAAAAGAACAGCAGCGAGCCGCCCGCCGAGATGCAGAAGAGCAGCAGGCCCATGCGGCCGAGCGTCCGGCGGTCGCGCAGGCACTCGCGCAACGGCGTTTTCGACAGCCCCCGCTTCTCGCGCAGGCGGCGGAACACCGGCGATTCATGCATGTTGATGCGCAGCTTGAGCGAGATCATCAGGAGCACGATGGAAAACAGGAACGGCACGCGCCATCCCCAGGCCCGAAAATCGGCCTCGCTGAGGAACGCCTGCAGCAGTACGACCTGCAGGGTGGAGGCCATGATGCCCAGCGGTCCCATCAATTGCAGCACGCTGGTGTATGCGCCGCGCCGCCCGGTCGGAGCATGTTCCGTCAGGTAGACCGCGGCGCCGCCGATTTCGCCACCAACCGAGAACCCCTGCAGCAGGCGCAGCAGCAACAGGAGCGCGGGGGCAAGCAGGCCCACCTGCGCATACGTCGGCAGCAGTCCCACGCAAAAAGTCGCGACCCCCATCAGGACCAGGGTGGCGATGAACACCGGGCGCCGGCCATAGCGGTCGCCGAGCGTGCCGAATACCGCGGCGCCGAGCGGGCGCACCAGCATGCCGACGCCGAAGGTGGCGAGGCTCGCGAGCAGCGCCGCGACGGGGTTATCCGGCGGGAAGAACAGCACGCTGAAATAGGTGGCGAGCGAGGCGAAAGTCAGGAAGTCATACCATTCGAGGAAGGTCCCGAAGCAGGCGGCAACGACGACCTTGCGCTGGATGGTGGGGGCGTCCTCCGCCGGGGCTGGGGTGGGCATGCGTGATAACCGGGGTCAGTGGTAAACGAGTTTAGTGTGACTGGTTCGCGGCGCGGCCGCTCCAGTTGCTGAAAATATTACACCGACCCCATCTATTAATCACTATCGTCTAGAATGAAAGAGAGCCGGTCCATATCGAGCAGAAACAATAGCAAGCCAAAGTACAAGAAAGTCCACGCGTCCGACCACCCCAATCATTGGATTTCATTGATGGACACTACTCCCGATTCCTACGCGCGCACCGAGATCCGCGACGGCATGCGGATTACCTGGCACCAGCCGATCACGATGGACGATGGACTGGTCCTGCGCGCGGACGTGTACCGGCCGGTCGCGGATGCGCGTTGCCCGGTGATCCTGACCTACGGCATCTACGCCAAGGGTCTCGCCTACCAGGACGGCTATCCGTTGCAGTGGGAGAAGATGGTCGCCGACTATCCGGAGATCCTGGCGGGCTCGACCAATAAGTATCAAAACTGGGAGACCACCGACCCCGAACGGTGGATCCCGCACGGCTACGCTGTCGTGCGCATAGACTCCCGCGGCGCCGGCTGGACGCCCGGTTTCATGGACCCCGGCAGCCCGCGGGAGATTGACGACCTCTACCAGTGCATCGCGTGGGCGGGCACCCAGCCCTGGAGCAACGGAAGAGTGGGCATGCTCGGCATCTCGTACTACGCGGGCAACCAATGGCGCGTGGCGGGCAGGCATCCCCCGCACCTCGCCGCCATCATCCCGTGGGAAGGGCAGAACGATCGTTATCGCGACTCCGGCTATCACGGCGGCATACTGAGCCAGTTCCAGGAGCGCTGGGCCAAGCACCAGGTCGCGAATATCCAGTATGGCCGGGGCGACAAGGCCAGGAAGAATCCCAACACCGGCGAGTCCGTCGCCGGCCCGGTCACGCTTTCCGACGAGGAACTGGCGAAGAACCGGGTGGACGCGTACGAAGCACTGAAGCAGCATCCGTTCTGCGACGAGTGGCACCGTTCGCGCTCGGCCGATCTCTCATTGGTGAAAACACCGCTCTTGACTTGCGCCAACTGGGGCGGCCAGGGCATCCATCCGCGCGGCAACTTCAACGGCTTCACGGAATCGCCTGACACCACGCCGAAGTGGCTG
>CAZCGD010000180.1:0-6436 GCA_964498105.1 uncultured Streptomycetaceae bacterium | reverse complement strand
GCCGACTTCAAGCTGCTGCTGGTGTTCAAGCCCGGCGTATGAACCAGTCCGATCTCCAGGCGCTGAGAACTCCGCTGCTCGCGATGCTGGCGGTGCTGGTAGCCGGCGCCCTCGCCATTTACTTCACGGACCAGCTGATGGCGGCGGCACGCCAGCAACTCGTGCAGCAGCAGGCCCAGCTCAAGCAGGCGCAGGTACGTCTCCAGAAGTCGGGCGACGAGAAGGACATCATCGTGCGCTATCTCGACCGCTACCGCCAGCTGGAGAGCACCGGGTTCATCGGCGAGGAACAGCGCATCAACTGGCTTGACGGATTGCGCGTCGCCAATCAGCAGGCGGACCTGTTCGGGGTGGACTACCAGATCGGCGCGCAAAAGCCCTATCCCTTCGCGGCCGAGTTCAACCCGGGGCAACTCGCGCTCAACCAGTCGCAGATGCAGCTCCGATTCCGCCTGCTGCACGAAGGCGACCTGACGCGCTTCTTCAATGCGCTCGCGCGCCAGGGCGGGGGCATCTTTACCGTCGACCAGTGCCTGCTGCGGCGCATCGATACCCGCGGCGTGATCCGCTTCCAGCCGAATGTCAGCGCGGACTGCGAACTGTCGTGGATCACGGCCAGGATCGGCGCGGGCCCGGAGCAGAAGAAACCGTGAATGGTGAATCGTGAATCGTGAATCTAAGTTCAGTCTGATTTTGTTTTGCGCGCTGGTGGCGATCGCCGCGCCGGGACCAGTGGCGGCCCAGGCGGCCAGGGCGGCGGAGCCGGCCGGGCGGCTGTTCTTTACGCCCGCGCAGCGCGCATCACTCGATGTGGCGCGCAGCCAGCGGGCGCGGGCCGCGCTCGCCACCGAGAAGACCGAGCAGGACGCCGCGCCAGTGGCGCAGACCATCACCTACGGCGGCATGGTGCGGCGGAGCGACGGCAAATCCACCGTCTGGTTCAACAACCAGCCGGTGAACGATCGCGAGTCCCTCGGCGGCGCCGCCATCGTCGGCCGCGTGCGTGCCGATGGCAGCGTCACGCTGCAGGTACCGCAAACCGGTCGCAGCGTCAACTTGAAGCCCGGGCAAAGCGTGGAACTGCTGTCGGGCGCCGTCGAGGAGGGATTTTCACGCAAGCTCGAAGCCTCCGCACCCGAGCCCAAGCCAGCGACGAAGCCTGCGGCCAAGCCAGCGGCGGATGCCAGGCTCGCCAAGCCTGCAGCGCCCGACAGCACCGCCCAGCGGGAGCGCGAGGAGCGTGAGACGCAGCGCCTGGAAGACGCCATCTCTCGAGCGCTCACGGAAACAGCAAGCGCCCGGCCCGGCGCGGCACCAAGCCCCGGGGCTCCCGCGACCAAGTAACACCGATGCCTTTCGGTTCACGTCACGCACGCCTTTCGCGCGGTCATTCCCAGCGCGGGCAGGCGATGCTGCTGGTGGTGATGCTGGTCGGAATGGTGGCGACTCTGTTCGTCTTCGGTGTGCTCAATACCACCTCGCTCGCCCTCCAGCGCGACCAGGCCACGGCGGCGGCGCTCGCCGACGTCAAGCGCGCGTTGATCGGCTGGTCGGCCGGGCGCCCGTTGACGGGCACTGTGCGTCCCGGGGAGCTTCCCTGTCCGGACATGAACAACGATGGCTTCGACGACGGTAGCTGCGTGGCGGGAGCAATCGGGCGCGTGCCGTGGAAAACACTGGGCATCCCGGAACCGAAAGATGCATCCGGGGAAACGCTCTGGTACACGGTCGCGGATAAGTTTCGAAACTACAACATGAGCAACGACCCCATCCACAGCGACACCAAGGGCAACCTCACGGTCTATCAGGACAGCACGGCGAGCGCGATCACCACCGAGGCGGTCGCCGTCCTGTTCGCGCCCGGCGCATCCCTTGGGGCGCAAAACCGGGATACCGTGGCTACTGCGCTGTGCCCGACGACGGGGACCACCATCGCGTTGAATCTGTGCGCTGCGAACTACCTGGAAACTGCCGCGGGCGTCAACAATTCCACCACCAACGGGCCCTTCATATCGGCGCCGAGCTCGGGCACCTTCAACGACAAGGTAATGGTGATCACGACGGCCGACCTGATGCCAATAGTGGAGCAACGCGTCGCGCGCGAGGTGATAAATATCCTGAAAGCTTACAAAACGGCCACCGGATTGCAGGGATACAACGGTGGGGCAGGAATCTATCCTTGGGTCGATTGCTCCAACGGAGGCAGTGATTATGGCGACCATCGTGGCCGCATCCCGTCTTTTTCAGCTTCTCCCGTGGAGTGGAATACCGGCACCCCGGCTACGCCCAGCATGCCCAATTGGTTCACCAACCAAGGGGCCACCCTTTTCAACTGGGGTTGGGTTATCTACTACTCGGTAGGAAAGAACTTCCTGGAAGTTCCGGGCGACTGCACCGCGTGTGAAACCGTCGGTAGTGGATCGCCACCGTCAGACGGAAGCCTTAGCGTCAACGGCGCCTTCGGCAAGCAGGTCGTGATCATCATGACCGGGCCTGCGGGCGTTTCACGCCCCCTTGACGGGTTAGGGTCCGGGATCTGCCCCCAGACTCAATGGGCGGCTTATGTCGACGACGGGGCAAACAACGATCTCGGCGACGACCGCTATATCACTCCCACGTCAACGGCGTATGCCCGCGACCGGCTCTATACCATACCCTAGGATTTTTCCGGAATTGAGGACGGCAAAATCTTTGACTAACCTCGAACAAACGTACTAATGGCCACTGGGACATGAATTCGACTCTGCCCCGTCTCCAGCACAGCTCCAGCAATAGCTGTTTGGCTGGAATTACCCCCGGTTCGCCGAAAAGTCTCGTGCCAGCAATTTGCCGCGCCAGAGTGCGGCAAATTCCTCGCGGCTTCACCCTGATCGAGCTCGCGATCGCCATCTTCATCATTGCCATTCTGCTCGGCAGCATCCTGGTGCCGCTCACCACGCAGGTCGAGCAGCGCCAGGTGAGTGAGACGCAGAAGATGCTGGAGGACATCAAGGAAGCGCTGATCGGACACGCCATCGCCAAGGGCTACCTGCCGTGCCCCGACCGGACTTCGGCCGGCACCGGCACCCCCAACGACACGGCCAACGATGGCGTTGAGGATTACGGCACGCCGACCGCCGGGGCCTGCTTCAGCACCACTGCAACGGGCAACGTGCCGTGGGTGACGCTCGGTCTCGGCACCTCCGACCCCTGGGGCAACCGCTTCCGCTACCGGATCCACAGCAACTACGCGCAGCGGTCACCCCTCACCCCTTTCAATTTGTCCACTACCGCAAATCTGGCCGTGACCGCCACCAGCGGCGGCACTTTGCTCACGGCCGCCAGTCCGGATGGCGCCGTGGCCGTGATCATTTCCCACGGCAAGAACAGCTACGGCGCGATATGCGCGAATTGTTCCCCCCCCAACACCGCGCGGCCCGCGCCGACGAGCGCGGACGAGGTAGACAACATCCCCGGCGGCTCCGCTTCCAGCTTCACGAGCCGCACCATCACTCCGGTCGGCTCCACCGCCGGAGAATTCGACGACATCGTGGTCTGGGTCGGCAAGTACACGCTGTTCAACCGCATGGTCGCCGCGGGCAAACTGCCCTGACAAGAAAGTTTGCAGTTGGCAGTGGGCAGTCCAGGTTCCGGGTTCCGCGTTCCGGGGTCTTTGAACCTTGAACGTAAAAGCCGGCGCGGTGTTCCTCACCATGGAGGAGGCGGTGCGGGAGTTTCAGCAACGTGCGGAACGACCCGCACGCGCAAAGGCGTGACCGGCGACCGGCGGATCAGAGAATGAAGTCGCCGTGGTCGGCTATTGGATCCAGCGCTACGTTCAGGGTCGCAAGCGTATGGAACGAATCGGCGCCGCCGGCGCTCCCGTCGCTGTCGACCTGGACTTGGTTGCCGTTGAATTGCAAAAAGCCGCCAGTGAATGCGTTTGAGTGATCCGACGCTATCCCGTTGAAGGTAGAAAGCATGTCGTGCAAATCGAGAACATCCGTCCCCTTTTGGAAATCGGTGATGACATCGCCCGTCGTGCCGCGGTCGGAGAGCGCGTTGTAGTCGAATAGGTCGCTATCGGATCCGCCGGTCAGGGTATCGTTGCCCGCCCCGCCGTATAGGATGTCGTTGCCGCTGCCGCCAACCAGCGTGTTAGTGCTCACGTTGCCGACCAGGATGTCGTTGCCCCCGTTGCCGACCAGCGTCATCGAACCGGCGTCCGGTCCCGCCACGAGGATGTCGGGACCGGACGTCCCATCGAGAGTGTCGTCATCCGCATCCGTAGTCACGCTCACGATCGCTGGCGTGCTTGTTGCCAACCCGTCCGTCGCCCGGTAGCTGAACGAACCGCCGTCAAAATTACCGTCATCTTTGAACTCCACGTCGCCGTTCGAGCTGGTGGTCCCGGCCGTGTGGGTAACCGTTGCGTCCACTGCATCGAAAACGCCCTGGACGTCGATTGGGTCTCCGTCCGGATCACTGTCGTTCGCGAGCAGAGCCCATTCAGGAATAGAGAACTTGCCGTCCAACCCCTCGTTCGTAATAACGTTATCAGCCACTGCCACCGGCGCGTCGTTGGTGCCGGTGATGGTGATCGTCAGTGTCGAGGAACTGGTCGCCCCGTTGGTGTCCTTCATCGTGTAGTTGAAGGCGTCCGTCACGCTCGCGCCCTGCGCGAGCGCGTTGGTGTCGGTGTCGGTGTTATCGAGTGTGTAGGTCCAGGTGCCGTTGTCGGCAATCACCAACGAGCCGTAGGTGCCGGTGAAGCTACCGGTGGTAGTCACGGTCTTGCCGTCGCCCGTGTCCACGTCGGTGTCGTTGGTCAGCAGGTTGCCGGTCGCACTCGCATCGCCCGCGAATGCGGTGTTGCCGGGTTTCACACCCGACTCACTAACCGCATCGCCCGTGTTGTTGTCAGAATTCGCCACCGGCGCGTCATTGGTGCCGGTGATGGTGAGCATCACCAGCTCGGTGGCGCTGGCGCTCTTGTCGTCGGTCACCGTCGCGGTGAAGGTTTCGGTCCTGGTGTCGCCTTCGGCCAGGTGGTCGGCCGCACTGTCGAGGCTGTTGTCCAGCGTGTAGGTCCACACCCCGTCCGAGGTGATTGCGAAGCTGCCGTAGGTGCCGGTCGCGTTGCCGCTCCAGCTCGCGGTCGCCCCTTCGTCCACATCGCTCGAGGTGAGCGTGCCCATCGCCGACGCCGTCCCCGCATCTTGCGTGCCGTCATCGAAGTTGCCGGCCTCGCGCACCGCGCCCTGGTCGGCACCAGCCGCAGTCGTGACCACCGGCGCATCGTTGCTGCCCGTGATCTCCACCATGATGGTTTCGGAAGCCGTGCCGTCGTAGGAGGACACGGTGAGCGAATCCTGTACCGTCGCCTTGCCGCTGAGCGCCTGCACGTTTGCCGCGCCGTTAGCGAGCGTGTAGGTCCAGGCACCGGTGGCGGATTCAAAGGTGAAGACCCCGTAATTCCCAGCCAGGTTTGCGGGGGACTGGAATACGTCTTCGCCCGTGTCCACATCCTTGATAATCAAGTTGCCGAACTTGTCCACTTGGGGGCCGTCTTCGGTAACTTTACCCATGGCGTTACCCATGATCGTGGCGGCGTCGTTGGCGCCATGGAGGTCGACGGTGATGGTCGCGGAGGCCGTGCCGTCACCGGAAGCCACGTTGAGCGAATCGTGCACCGTCGCACCGCCGTTGAGCTTCTGGACGTTCGCCGCATTGTTGTCCAGCGCATAGCTCCACTGCCCG
This sequence comes from uncultured Streptomycetaceae bacterium, assembly GCA_964498105.1. Taxonomy (GTDB): domain Bacteria; phylum Pseudomonadota; class Gammaproteobacteria; order Burkholderiales; family SG8-41; genus SG8-41. The sequence continues at coordinate 697 of CAZCGD010000180.1, read as the reverse complement.
TTCGTCGCGTCGAACGCGAACGTGCCGAAGGTCCCGAGCAAGCTTACGGGGGATAGGAACACGGCTTCGCCGGCATCCACGTCGCTGACAGTCAAGACGCCGGAGGCGGTCAAATTACCGTCTTCGGTTGCGCTACCGCTCGTGCTGCCCGTGATCGTGGCGGCGTCATTGGTGCCGGTGAGGGTGAGCGTGACCGTCTGCATCGCCTTGCCGCCGTGGCCGTCGCTCACCGTCACGTCATACTTCTGGGTCAGCACCTGACCGGCCTGCAGCGAGTCGAGCGCGCTGTCGTCCACTTCGAAGGTCCAGCCCACCGCATTGCCCGTCACCGCCGGCGAGTCCGCCGGGTCAAGGGCGAAGGTGCCGAGGTAGCTGCCCGCCTGCGGCGTAAACGTCGCCGAGTGCGTTTCGAGGGTGTCGGCATCCGTGAAGCTCACCGCACCGGCCGCCGTGTGCAGCGTCGCGTTCTCGCCTGACGCGAGATCGGCAATCTCGGTTGCCGAACCCGTCTGCGCCTCCGAGGTGATCACCGGCGCGTTGTTGCCCTCGGATACCCCGATGAAGTCATTGACAGTGAGCTGGAGGCCGGAGGTGTTCTTCAGTTCGATCTTCAGGTCCGCCCCGTTCTTGCCGTCGGTATCGGCGTAGACGAAAGTGCTGGAGCCCGAATTTACATACCAGGCTCCATTCGCCATGG
>CAZCGD010000179.1:0-15074 GCA_964498105.1 uncultured Streptomycetaceae bacterium | reverse complement strand
CGCCGACCTGAGGGGCAAACGGATCGCAGTCGTCGATGACGTGCTGACCACCGGCGCCACGTTGAACGAGCTGGCGCGGGTGCTGCGCAAAGCGGGCGCCGCGGAAGTGCGCGGGTGGGTCGTGGCGCGAACGCTGCCGCGCTAACCCCGGGTTCAATGTTCAATGTTCAATGTTCGAACCCGGAACTCGGAACACGGAACACGGAACACGGAACACGGAACTTCCGTTGCAGTGCTACTGCAATTGCTTGAGTCGTTGCTCGCCGCTCGCGTGCAGCGATCAGCGGCCGGCCGGCGCGCAGAGCACGGCCCCGAAGTCCATCAGCGCCACATCGGTCACCCGGATCGCTGCAACACACGCGGGATCTGCTTCCACTCGCAGCACGTATTCGCCAGGATCGAGCGCCTCGATGTAGAACTCGCCGCCCTTCCCGGTGAACCCGCGAATCTCGACGCCGGCCCGCGTCACTTTCAGCTCGCGAAATTCGATCGGAACCCGCTGCTGCTTGACCTCCTGCTCGAGCCGCCCGAACACCGCGCGGTTCTTCTTCACGTCGAACGCCAGGAACGAGCCGCTGCGGAATGCCGGCGAGACCACCAGCCGCGAGCTCGTAAATACGTAGTCGAGCGGCACCGCACGCTGCTCGAAGTTGAGGTAATTGTCGTAGAACGAGAGCATCGGCGACACGACCACTTCGCCCCGTTCGTCCGTCGTGCCCATGAACTGGCCATTGGCCCTGACGGGCACATCGGGCACGTCGCCGACCTTCACGACGGCGAAACTGTCGGTGAGCGGGCGGCTCACGAACAAGCGATCCTGAACGTAGCCGATGCCGCTCGCCACCGTTACTTCGGCCAGGCCTCGCGTGATCTGGTCGTTGCTGGAACCCTGGTAGCGTCCCTGCAGGGTTGCGTAGCGCCCGTTGTACTGCCCGTAGGCGTTGCTTAATGTGGAAGTGCCGGCCGGAGACTCGACCCACCCCGGGCCCACGCTGAAGCCGAAACCCTCGCCGACGGGCACTGTCTTCTCATAGCTGATGGCCTGGCTCTTGGTGTCGCCCGCCCGGACCGCGCTCGCCACCGCCGAGTAATCGCGGTCGAAAACGTAGCGGAAAACGACGGAGCCGACCGAGTCGTCGATCAGCCCCCAGTTCTTGGTGTAGCCGAGCGTGAGGATGCCGCGCCCGCCGAAAGTGCTCATGTTATAGCCGACATTCCAAGCGTACAGCGACTCCAGGTTGCGCGGCTCCGTCACCGTGTACGAGGTGGAAATCGTCCCCAGGCCCGCGGGCGAATAGGCGACCGACGCGGAAGCGAAGTTGCGCGTCTGGGACGGAGCGCCGGACGGCAGCAGCAGATAGTCGTCGCCAAAATGCCGCGTGTTGGCGTTCACCGAGTAGCGGGGCGCGATGAAGCTGTAGAACAGTGAGTTCGCATAGCCGGTGCTGCCCTCGCCGTTGCTCACGGAAACGCCGGCGCCGACGATTCCCGCGCCGGGGAGGAGCACGGTAGCGATCGGGCCGGCGTTCACCATTCCCTCGCCCGCCTCGCCCCTCAACCCGAGCGTGAGCCTGTCGGTGAAGCCGTAGCGATGGAATCCCGTGAACGCGGGCGTGCCGTAGTCGTTGCTGCTGACTCCGTAGTCATTGCGGAGCCAGCCGAGGTTGTAACTGTAATCGTGCAGCCCTTCGCGCAGTGCGAAGTCGGTGAAATAGAACGGCTGCTGTATGACCTGCTCCCTGCCGAAGGCGTCGCGCACCACGACTTGCACGTTGCGGGCGCCCTGATAGCCGGTGATGTTCACGATGTCGATCGGTCCGGGCTGCACCTGCTGGCGCGCCATGACATTGCCGTCAATCCTGACTTCCACCTGGGACGGCAGCGCCGCCGTGGTGTTCAGATTGAGCGTCGGGTACTGGATGACGTAGGGATCCATGGGGTAGTACTTGGTGAAGCTCAGCCCACCCATGGGAAACGAGGCCGAGAGCTCGCGCACCGGCGTGAAGAAGTCCCCGGCAATGAGCCGCTGCAACGAGTCGCGTCGATCGTAGGTGAGGTTGGTCTGCAGCCGCGTATAACCGCGATCCCCGGCCTGGTCAGAGTAGGTACCGGAACTGTAAAGAAGCGTGTCGCCCATGCGTCCGCCCACCTCGGTGGTCACCAGCGTTCGCGACGAGCCGAACGACTCATCGCCGGCGACGGAGAGCGCATAGTTGAAAAACGCGCTCGGCTGGGTCGGGCGCAGCGCATCCGGGTAGCGCCAGCGCAAGTCGATGGTGTTTTTCGGCAGTTTCTCTGCGGCAACCGTGACCTCCAGCGCGACGCGCTTCTCGTCGAAGCGCGCCTGCAGCTCGGGCACGCGGCCGAGATCCACGTGCTCGATGCCCTGCAAGCGGAGCGCGGCGCCGCCGGGAACGGCGAGGCCCCACGATCGAAAATCCGCCACCGGAACGAAGAAACGTCCCTTCTGGTCCCGCAAGACGGGCGCCGTTCCGCGGGGGACGCCGTTGACGTTGAGCGTGACGATGATCTCTTCGAGCGGCGGACTCACCTCGACGCCGGGCGCGGCTTGTGCGAGCCCCGGGGAGGCGCGCTCGGCGGGTGGGCCCAATTCGGGCGCAACGTTCTCCGCGGCCCGCGCCGTGAGGCTGCCGGCGGCGAGGAGAACCGCCACAACGAAGGGGATGACCGGTCGACGGAAAGCGCGCCAGCGCCTATTCGCAGTCGGCTCGCGAGACATCCAACCGGCGCTTTATTTCGGATTGCTCCGAGGTGGTCAACGTCAATGCGAGCTCTCTCAACTGCCCGCATACGTCTCTGGGGATTCTCACCTGGTACTGCTGGCGGGAACCGGCGAGGAGCGTTCTGCCCGGTACTTTCTGGCTGAATTTCTCGGTCCCGTCCGGGCCGAGCCCCACGATCGCGGCCTCGCGGTAGCTGAAATGCCGGTTGCCCCCATTGGCGACGACCACGTTGAGGCTCCCGCCGCGCAGCTCGGCCGACTCGACCTCCCCGCCCGGTGTGGGCTTCGCCGGCGGCACGAAAACCGGCACGGAAACGCTCAGGAGGAGGCGGATCTGGGCCCCTGCGGCCTTCTCGGCCGGCAACCCGCCGAGCGCCACTTCTTGCAGAAAGACCGTGTAGGCCTGCTCCTGCAATGCGGGCGTCGCTCTCACGCCCACCCGGATGATCCGGCTTTCGCCCGGCGCGAGCTCGAGCGCGCGCGGAAACCAGATCAACGATTGCGAGTCGCCGTAGATGTTTTTTCCGCTCTCGTCCTGGCTCCAGTCCATTCCGAGAACCTGGAACCGGATGGGCTGTTGGTCGAGGTTGCGCACCTCGATCTCGGCGCTGCGAACGCCGCGCTCAAGCTCGAGGATCATCGGGCTCACCGAAAAGTCCGCTGCCTGCGACCCACGCACCGCGACCGCAAGGGCAGCCAACAGCAGCGCACCCATCCCGAACAGGCGCAAGGCAAAGACCCCTCTCCCCGGGCCCCGCCGCGTCACGGCGTTACCCTCAGCGTCAGAACGTCCGAGTAGGACCCGGCGCTCGCGTTGGTATAGTTGGGCCCTGCGATTTGCAGGGTGAGCGTCAGCGTGCGGTTGGGACCCGAGCCTGCCACGGCGATGCCCACCGAGTAGGCGATCCCAGGCGCGTAAACAGGCGTGCCACCCGCCAACCGGCCTGTGCTCGTGCCGCCATTGGCGCTGGTCCAGGTCCACTGCGCCACAGCGAAATCCCCGGCTGGCTGGCACCTCACGCTGAGCGTAGTCGCGGCGGTCACATTTGGCGCCGTGACGGGATCGAGCAGCGGAAACGCTACGGAGCCCGTCGTGGAACCCGCCCTGAACTCGCACGCGGCGAACGCCGTGCCGGTTGCGCACCCCAGCGCCGCGGCCAAGATACACGCGCCCGCCGTCGTCCGGATTGCCGCCGGGGAGGTCCGGAGCCTTTTCATATGAGAATTGATATTACATCGAGGAGGGCACGAACAACAAAAAGGGGCCGCATGGCGGCCCCTTCCTGAACCCTTCGAAAACCTGGCTACGCGTGGTTACGGAATCGCCTCGATTGCGATCGTCACCGTCTTGCTATACGAGTCCGGGGCGGCACCACCGAAATTCCCCGGCGTGATCAAGCCGCCGATGGTCGCGGTCTTGTTCTCGCTCCCACCGAGACCCGTGCCCGCGCCGCCCGTGGCAGTCACCGTGATGTCAGCCGCCACGGTGTTTGCCGGAACCAGCGCACCCGCCAGTAACACGGTTGCGGTCTTCGGGCTTGCGTAGGTGCCGCTCGTATCGATATCGAACCGCGGCGATACAGTGTTCGTGCACCGGTAGCTGAGGGTGGACGATCCCGTTGCATTGACGGCCGAAGTCGGATCGATCAAACCCCCGCTGTGCTGGATCACCATGGCGGCGGGTGACGAATAGAAGCGGCAGGCCTTGGGGACGACGGCACTGACGGTAATGTTCGAGCTCGTCGCTTGCGCAAATGCTTCCCCGGCAAGGAGGCCCACCAGGGCCAGTGCACCGACCAGAATGTTCTTGAATATCTTGGTGCTCATCTTTCTAATCCGTACCTTTCTATTGTTTGTTGTGTCGCAGTTTAACAAATGTTCGTAAGTATCTGAATTACCTGGTTCACTACTGGGGACTGCCCCCGCCTGGTAACGGTGCAATATTGATGCCAAAGCCGGCAATGGTCCGCGAACTGTGTCACGGAGGGCGGCCAGGCCGTCCAATTTATATAGATATTTATCGTTTTTAATCAAATACTTGACAAGATTTCTTGGCAGCTCATCAGCCGACGACCGGTCATATAGGCTGTCCGGACGGCAGAACGCCGTCCACGGAAAGTGTGGCGAAATTCACACACGCTAATTTCGATACGTCGAAAAGTGAGACATTTCTGGTCAGTTTTCGACACGTAGCGCCTCCGCAACAGGCGGCAGTGGCCTGGGACGAGCGCCCACGCAACGTGCCCCGCGCCTTCGCCTGCCAACGGAACGTCACCGTCGCAATACTCAACGCATTCGCGAGTGTGCTGCGCAAGGCGGGCGCCATCAGGGCTAACCGCTGGGTGGCGGCGCGGACGCTACCGCGTTAGCGCCGTTCAAACTACTTGCGGCAATCCAGGAAGCCCCAAAGGGAAGCGCCAGATTGCCGCCGCTGCTCTTGAGGCGCTCCGATCAATTCAGGGAACAGACCGTTACGGTGGGCGCCGCTCCTGCGTGTTGCCAGTAGCTTGCTCCTAATACGACTACGTCCAAGGGTTTCTAGCGGTTCCCTAATGCGCAGAGGCGCAGTATTCTGCAGGATCGAGGAGTCGCCGATCGATCTCCCGTGCACGTGCGCGGTGGTCGAGTCACCAGAAAATGCGGTGATTCCGAATCAGGGGACGAGAGTCGCGTGTTCGCGACCAAGATCGACGTACAGCACAGGCTGCGTGCGCAGGCCCTGCTTGGTCGGGGCATCTTTGAGCCCCATGACCTGTCGGCGGACTTTCACATCATAGACCGCCTCACGCGGCTCGAGGACTTAGCGGCGCTGGCGGCGGGCCTGCGGCTACAGGACCGGTGGGTGTCCGCGGCGCTGGTCGCGGCCATCTCGCTCGCGACCGGCTGCCCCACTCAATCGGAGGCCGCCGGCTCGAGATCGCAAACCATTACGGTGACCGCAAGGGTGGCGCCATGGGTGAAGCTGAACCTCGAGTACCAGCAAATGCAACTTACTGTCACGCCGGACGACGTTGCGCGCGGTTACGTGGAAGTGCCCGCCGCTTCGCGTTTCACCGTCATCACCAACAACCGCGCCGGCTACACCCTGAGTTTCCAACCGAACGCCAGCATCTTCCGGTCAGTGGCAATCAACGGCATGGGGGTGAGCGTGGAATTCGGCGCTGGCGGAGGCACAGTGATTCAGAGCGGAGCCGAGGCGGGCGTCTTGCGGACGCTGTTGGAGCTGGGCTATCGTTTTTATCTCGCCGAGGGCGTGCAAGCGGGAAACTATTTCTGGCCGTTGTCGGTGTCGGTCAGCGCGCGCTGAGCCGGCCGCAACTTTGAACTTGGAACATGGAACTCGGAACAGCAATTGCAGCGCTACTGCAATTGCTTGAGGCGTTGCTCTGCGAGGGCCGCGAGCTCGGGCTGGATGTTGGCGGCGCCGCGGGCGCGGAGGTACGCTTCCTGCGCGTCGGCGGTGCGGTTGACCGCTTGCAGCGACATGCCCAATCCCAGCCACCATACCCCGGGGGCGGGTTTCAGCCGCAACGCGGCCTGGAACTGCTCGACCGCTGCCTCATGCTGGCCCTGCCGTTGCAGGAGTGCCGCAAGGAAAGCGTGATAGTCGGCGTTCCCCCGGCCGTGTTCGAGCCCACTCTTGAGGGTAGCGACGCCCTCGGCAACGTCGCCGCGGTGCACCTGCAGGCGGGCAAGCGTTATGAAAAATCCGCTCTGCGCCGGGGCCACCGCCAGCCCATCCTGCAGCACGCGTTCGGCGTCGCTGAACTTGCGGTTTTCCAGCAGCAGGCCGACCAGCCCCTGGCGTGCGGCGTGGTACTCCGGCTGCAGTTGCAAAGCCGCTTCAAACCCCTGCTGGGCCTCGGCCGGGGAGCCCCGGTGCAACAGGCCCGTCGCCTTGCGGTATTCGTTCTCCGCCAGTTCCTGCTGGGTAGATTGCCGCATGTGCTTCTGTATCTCCGCCTTGCCGGAGGCGGCGGGAGCGGTCTTCGCGATCACGACGGCGGGCGGTTCCGGCGCGGGCCGCGGCTGCGCGCCCGTCGTGCCCGCCGGCGGTTCCACGCCCATGCGGCCGATCAGTCTCGAAGACGCCAGCGGCGGCGGCACTTCGGCTGGCGGGTTCGACAGTTCCAGGCTCAGGCGAAACGCCGGAACCGGTTCAGCCGGATCGTCGCGGCCCGCATCCATCGTGACTCCCGCCGAGGCAGTGACCACCCTTTCGATGGCGATCTCGGCGCCCGTCAGCGGGGCCGGCGCGCCCGCCTGCAGTGCATCCGGGCCGGCGCGCTGCATCCAGAAAACGAGCGCGGCGAGCACCGCGACACCGCCGGCCGCGAGCCACTCCCAGCGCACGAGCCGGCTGCTGTACGGGAGGGCTCGCACCTGGCTGGGCACGCCGCTGCGCTCGGCGGCGCTGGCGCGCCGCCGGTCCAGGTCCAGCAGTACCTGATTGATCACGCTCATGTAAGCAACATCCATCCCAGGCTGCCGGCCGACACCAGCAGCATGGCGAAGCCGAGCCACCGCCACGGCCTGCGCCCCTGCGCGGCGGGCGTGTCCGCCACCGCCACGCGCACGTGCGCGGGCAGCACCCGCTGCACGCCTTCGCCGTAGGCCAGCATCATCGATTTGTGCGCGATGACGTTGACGATCCGCGGCACGCCGTTGCTCCAGCGTTGCACCAGGCGCGTCGCGGAACGGGTGAACAACCGGTTCTCGCGGTAGCCCGCCACGCGCAGCCGGTGCGTGATGTAGAGGTCGACTTCGTCCGGCCCGAGCGTCTCCAGCTGGTAATGGAAAGTAACGCGCTGCTGCAGCTGCCGCACCGATATTGCCTCGAGCTTCCGGTCGAGCTCGGGCTGGCCGAAGAGGACCACCTGCAGGAGCTTCCTCTTCTCGGTCTCGAGGTTGGTCAGCAGCCGCAGCGCCTCCAGCGTCTCGATCGGCATCGCCTGCGCCTCGTCCAGGCACAGCACCACCGTCTTGCCCTGGCGCGCGAAGTTGAGCAGCCCACGCGTCATCTCCTTCAGCAGGCGGTGCTGGTCGACCTCCGGCGGCAATGCCACGCGGAGCTCTTCGGCCAGCGCCAGCAGGAGCGTCCGCGGCTCGAGATAGGGGTTGGGGATGTAGGCGGTGACGTGGTTCTGGTCGAGCGTCGCGAGGAACCGGCGGCACAGCAGGGTCTTGCCGGTGCCAACCTCGCCGGTGATCTTGATGAAGCCCTCGCCGTTCTTCACCGCCACCAGCAGCGTGTTGAGCGCCTTCTGGTGGGTGTTGCAGGCATAGGCGAACTGGGTGTCGGGGGTGATCCCGAACGGCATCTCGCGGAGCCCGAAATGGTCTCTATACATGATTCGAGTTTCGAGTTTCGAGTTTCGAGTTCCAGGTTCCAGGTTCCAGGTTCCAGGTTTGAACTTTGAACTTTGAACTTGGAACCTGGAACCTGGAACGTCTTTATTGTCGCGGCTGGTTCGGCCTGGACTCCAGCGCGCGGAGGCGCTCGCGCGTATCGGAGAGATCCTGCTGCCAGTTGCGGTCGCTGTGAACGATCGTGGGCTTCAGCAGGATCACGACTTCGCTCTTGGTCGTGCGGCTGTTCCTTTGCTGGAACAGCAGGCCGAGGCCCGGTACGTCGCCCAATCCCGGGACCTGGGATCCGGCACGCAGGGTCTCCTGGCGCATGAGCCCCCCGATCGCCACGATGTTGCCGTCCTGCACGCGCACGACGGTGTCGGTTTCGTTGACGCTGCTGGAAGCGAGCGGCAGCGTGAACACGCCGAGCGAGCCGAGATCTATCACCTTGCGCTGCTCCACCACGCGGCTCACCTGCGGATGCACGTGCAGGATGATGTTGTTGTTGTCGTCGATCTGCGGCGTCACGTCGAGCGCGATGCCCGAGAAGAACGGCTGCACCGTGATGGTTGGGGTAGTCACGGTGCCGGCGCCGCTGGTGGTCGAGGTGGCCGAGACGTTGGTCACGAAAAAGTCATCCTGGCCGACCTTCAACACCGCCTTCTGATTGTTGATCGTCGCCACGCGCGGGCTGGACAGCACGTTGACCGAGCCCTGGGTCTCGAGGAAGGTAAGCAGTGCCGCGAAGTTGCTGGTCTGCAGGGCGAGGCCAAACACGGAGCCGGGCGCGGTCAACCCGGTAGCCAGCGACGCCACGGAGCCGAGCGTCGCCGAAAAAGCGGACGCGGAGTCAATGGAGCCGTCCGCCAGGAGACCGGTCGGCGTGGCCAACGGACCGGTATTGCCGATGGTGGTTCCGGGCCGCACCACCCCGCCGGCGGCGCGGGAGTTGGCGCTATCGCGGAACGCCGCCCAGTTGACGCCGGCCTCGAAGCCCTCGCGCAGCGTGACGTCGATGATTTTCGCCTCGAGCACCACCTGCCGCTCGACGATCAGTTGCATGGTCCTCAGGAACGACTCGACCGAGCGCAGCTCGGCCGGAAACGCCCGCACCACGACCACGCCGGACTGCGAGTTGACGATGACGTTACGGCCTTCGGTAGTGCCCACGATGGCGGTGATCGACTTCACGATGTCGCCCCAGAAATTGCTGTCGGTCGTGGTCGTGACGCGCGAGCTCTCCGTGAGGCGCTGTCCTCCCGGCCCCCCGGCGGTGGTGGGCGCATCGGTGATCGAGCCGGAGCTTACCCGCACGTCGCTTTTCCCGGCGCGGGTTGCTTGCAGGTAATTAACTTTGAACACCCGGGTTTGCAGGGTCACGGGAAGCACCGTGATGCGGTTCGCCTGCACCCGGAATTCATAGCCGTAGAGCTCGCGCAATGTATCGAGCGCTTCGAGCACGGTCACGTCCTTGAGGTTCACCGATATGGATTCGCGCACGTCGGGGTGGACGATCATGCTGTAGCGCGTGCCGGAGACGATCGCCATGAACACCTGGGCGGCCGGCGCGCCGCTGACATTGAGATCGAAGCGCTGCTCGATCGGCCTGGCTTCCAGCTCCCTTGGCATCTCCACCACGAGCGGCGGCAGCAGCGCCCGGCTGGCGCGTTCCTCCACCGCCCGGTCCATCTCGCCGGAGATGCGGTCGAAAGTGCCGTCGCGTTGCTGCGGCTGGTCGGCGCAACCGGCGGCGGCTATCGCGATCGCAAGCATCAGCTGTTTTCGCGTCATGGTTGCATTCCCCTAGCGCGTCCTCTCGCTGGAGTCGGCCGCGGGCTTCACCTCGGGTGGCGTCTTCGCATTGGGCTTCGTTTTCGTCTTCACATTCGTCTTCACATTCGTCTTCGCTTTCGGCTTCGCCTTCGCCTTGGGCGAGGCGCTCCTCGCCGCTGCCGGCGTAACCGGCCCGGCCTCCACGATGTCGACCTTTTTCACGGCCGGGTGCAGCTTGAGCACCTGCCGCGAATCGCCGCTTCTCAGCACGACCTCGTCTTCCGCCACCCTCATCAGCACCGCATCGCCGTACTTCCCACCGAGCTCCACCACCGCGCCGTTGATGATCGCCGACCTCCGGGTGGGCGAGATCATCACCGATTGCAGCTGATTGCCGCCGCCGGCAGCGGCGGCGCCCTCCGGCGCTTCCACGGCAAGTCCGATGGCCGGCCTTGTGGGATCGTTCTCGATCTGGGCCGCCTCGACCGTGGGCATGAGCGCCAGCACGGCGCCCAGCACCCAGGCGGTGCCCGCATGTTCCAGGTTCCAGGTTCCTGGTTCCAGGTCTTTGAACCTTGAACCTTGAACTTTGAACTTGGAACTTGGAACCTGGAACATTTTTTTCATACGACGAGCCAGGCCTTGGCCAGGCTCAGCGTTTGCACCGTAATCGTCACCTGCAATCGGGGATACTGCTCCGTCTGGACGCTGATCCGGGTCCAGTACATATGCCACGGCAGCTTCTCGATCTGCGCCAGGTAGTCGTGCAGGTCGCTGTAGGAGCCCTGCAGGGTGATCTCGAAGCCGTGCTGAAATATCGTACGCTCGTGGTACTTGAGCGCGGGATTCACGGTAATGGCGCCGGCCTGGGGAGCGGGCGCCGCGCCCCCGGGTTCGAAGCGCTTCAGCGGCAGGGCGCGCAGCGAATTGAGCTGCAGCCCGCGGGTGCGCGCGAGCATATCCTCCAGCAGCCTCGCCATGCGCTCGGGCGGCACCATCCCCTGCTGCAGCCCAACCATGTTCTTGTTGATCTCGGCGAGCCGCACCCGCAGGGCGTCGCGATACGAGACCTTGACCGAATGCGATTCTCCGACCACCTCCTTGGTCTGTATCCGGGTCTCTGCGAGCTTGAGATTCTGGCGCGCATCGGCAATCTGCTGCTCCAGTCGTTTCTGGCGCGCCTCTTTCGGCTGGATCGCTATCGCATCGAACACCAGGGCGGTGCCGACGACGACACCGACCAGCACCAGCATGCGCTCCCTCGGCTTGAGCGCGCCGAAACGCTCCGCGAGTTTCCGCCACCGCTCTCTCATGGCTTCTTCTCCGGGCCGGCCGTTTCCGTGGCCAGGCTGAATTCGAGAAAACGCGCCGCACGCGCTGCCTTGCCCGCGCCCTTGTCCGCCACGGGTTCCGGCTTGGACCGGGTCAACTCGAGCCGCGCAATATTGCGACCGGCCAGCACCTGTTCCCGGTTCAGGCGCTGGATGTAGGTCGGCAGCAGGTCGGGACTCAGCGCCCGGCCGCGGAGCTCCAGCTCCCCGCGGCCGCCGATGCTGAATTCGGTGAGCCACAGCCCGCCGATCGACTGCCGCGAGAAAGCCCGCAGATATTCGGAAAAGCCCTGCTGGCTGCCGATCGCGCCGCCCTTCAACGAATCGATCGAATCCTGGGAAAGCTTGAGTTCGGCCTCGAGCTGGCCGATTTCGGCGTCCAGCTGCGCCTCGGACACGGCCGGGACGGGCTTATCCTTCAGCTTGTCCACGAATTCGCCCTGCGTCCGGAGCAGCTTCTCCGCGACGGCCAGTTCGCCGGCGAAACCACTCAGCTGCTGCTGGACGTAGTAGTGGTAGCCAAACATCGCCGCAAGAGTGATGCCCAGACATTGCGCCACCAGGGCAAGCGTCAGCAGCTGACGCTGCTTGCGGAAGGCGAGGCCGAGCAGGTTGATGTTCTGGCTCATGACGGCTTACGCGTTCCGCGTTTCGCGTACCAAGTTCCATGTTCCAAGTTCCAAGTTCCAAGTTCAAGGTTTGCAAGGCGTAAACCAAAGCAGAAGACTTTGAACCTGGAACCTTGAACCTTGAACCTTGAACTCGGAGTCATACGGCCCGCTCCTCGCGCAGCGCGCCGCCGATCACTTGCAGGCATTGCGCCTGCCGCGCGGGCTCGTGCAGCTCGGCGATGTCGGGAAAATCCATCACCTCGGACAGGTACAGCAACTCCACCGGGAGATCGAGCCGGTTGCTCAGATAGCCGCGCAACTGGTCCGCCCCGGGCACCGGCGTCACCACCAGCTTCGCCACCGCCACGCGCGGGAACACGCGTTCGAAATGATCGAGCGAGCGTTGCAGTTCAACCGCCAGCCGCTCGTAGGGGCCTTCCAGCTCCATCCGCACGTCCGCGCTCTCGGTCCCCCCGGGGCCTGCGCCCTTCAGGCTTGCGAGCGTGACATCGATGCGGCGATGCTGATACAGCTCGCCACCGCAGGTGAACGTCAGCAGCCCGCCCCGGTCGTCCAGGGACAACAGCGCCACGCCACGCCCTTCCTGCTCGAGACAGCGGGCGATGTTGCGCTGCGCGAATTCGGGAACGTCGATGACTTCGAGCGGAATGTCGGCGTCGTGGAACGGCTTGACGGCGGTGGCGATGACCTGGTTGCGGGCGGCCACCGCGAGCATCTGGCCAGTGCGGCCCGCGGCGGCCTCGGTGCCGGGGATGGAGACGGAGTCCACGCTCGCTTGGTCCACGGGGAAGTCAATCATGTCCTTGATGCGCCAGCGCACCGCGTTCTTCAGCTCCGCCGGCAGCACGTTGGGGGCCTCGACCTGGACGATCTGGTAGTCGCCGCTCTTCAACAGCGTGGTGCAGCGGTAGCGGTCGAGCTTGAGGTCCCGGCGCAGCCGGGCCAATGTCGCCGCCTCCCCGCCCACCTTGCGATAAGAATCGCACCGCCTGATTTCCGGCCGTTCCTTGCCGGCCGCCACGACGTGCGCTACGTCCACTCGGTCGGGCCACACATTGATGCACACGACGCCGGGTGTGCGCCCGGCGGAACCCGGGACCTTCAGGCTCTTGAAGGCCCCCAGCGAGGGTAGCTTCATTCCCCGGCCACCCGAGTCCGGCCTTCCGTTGTGCGCCAGGCGACTCGCTCTTGCGAATACCCCACGTGGCCTACCGCCTTGTCTTGAAGTTGTCGCATGCCGGCAAGCTACCTGTTAGAGCCCCATCAGTGCTCCGCCGCCGTGGCGGGTCAATCCGTCACGGCCACCCCAGCTTATAGTGCCCACCCCCAGAAGGCGACACTATAGCTGGTAGTCGCGCCCGGAGGTAAAGATAGTCGAAATCGGCGGAAAATACAAGATAATCAGGGCGAAGCCCGCCCCCTTGCATCGTTCTGGAGCAGCCAGCCCGCATGCTTCAACACTGGCGCGGTTTTGGGGTCATGCGATCAAACCGCGCGGGCGAGCGCTTGCGGCCTGTGGGCTGACTATTTTTTGGGCAATTGCAAGAGAAACCAGGCTGGATTTGCGCAGCGCGTATTCAGGCTGGCAGATTGCCTGGCGCTTCCCTCCAATATTTATTCCCGTTATCGTGCGGGCGGTTTTGCTCAAGGAGTTTGTCGGACCCAAGTCCGACAAACTCCTTGAGCACGGCAAAATTACGCATCATCATGCCGTCCTCGTGCTCCAGGTTGTGGCAGTGGAGCATGTAGCGCTGGCGGCCGCGGAAGGCGGCGTCCTCCGGCAGAGCGAAATCGAGCGCGAGCCACACCGTTTCGTTCGGCCACACCACGACCGTGTCCTTGATGCCGAGATCGGTCGGCAGGCGGCCTGAGCTTTCGCTCGCGAGGCGGCGCGCCGGCCCGAACGTGCCCTGCCGCCGCAGCACGCGGAAGCCGAAGCCGTGCACGTGCATCGGGTGCGGCATCGAGATCGGACTGTTCCTGACTTCCCATATTTCGCGTGCGCCGCGGGCCACCGAGAACGCGATTTCGTCGAGTCGGTACTGCGTCTGGTCGATCAGGAAGCCCGCTCGCTCGTCGAAGTCGAGCCGCATGCGCCGCGGCGCGACGTCGGCCGCCGCCGCTGCCTCCGGGAGCGTTGAAATCCGCGCCGGCAGCGGCGGGGACGCGGCCCCAGCGGCGGCGGCGACGTTAAGCGTAAACAACGCCAGCTCGGCGCCGTCCGGCAGAAAACGCGCTGCATCACCGCTGCTGTCGGGGGCACAGAGGGTGTCGAGGGCCAGCGGCGGGTACTGATTGCGCGCGGGATGGTGCCCGATCCGCCCGCCGCGCGCCTGGTGGCGCGGATCGAATGCGGCGCTTACCGCGGTGATGTCCCGGCGTCCCGAGACGTCGATCGCGATGTCCACGCGCTCGGCGGAATACAGGAACACCCGTTCCACCGGGACCGGCGCGGCCAGCAGCCCGCCGTCGGTGCCGAGCAGGTGGAACGGAACGCTCGCCCTCCCGTCGCGCGCATTATCGCGAAATTCGAGCAGCAGCCCGCGCGCGTTGCTGGCGTTGAGCAGTTGCAGGCGCACCCAGCCCCGCGCGACCGGCAGGCGGGCATCCAGCGCCCCGTTGACGAGCGCGCGGTTGCCGAACCAGCCGTGCAGGCAATCCTCCGCGGACGGCGCGTATGGCCGCAGCAAGCCGCCCGCGACACGGGCGTCGGCCACCGCCAGCGCAACCCGGTTCCCCGGTGCCAACGCGAGCGCCGCGTCGAGCGCGGCATCCTCGGCGTCGGTGACGACGAGCAGCCCGGCGAGCCCGGCATGGACCTGTTCGGCCGTGAAGCCGTGCGGGTGGGCGTGAAACCAGTAGAGTCCGGCGCGGTTCTTTACCTCGAAGCGCAGCGCCTTGCTTGCGCCGGGCGCAATCGCGTCGAAGCCGGCTCCATCCTGCGCTTCCGGCAGCGTGAGTCCGTGGAAGTGGACCGTGGTGGGTTGCGGCAACCGGTTTTCGATCACTGCGTCGCAGCGATCGCCGTGCCGGGCAATCAGTATGGGACTCGAGATGCGCTGTGCACCGAGATCGACGACATAGCGGCAGCGGCCGGTCAGCGGATCCACGCGCTCGACGATCAGCCGCCGCACGGCGCTGAGCGGCACGACGGCGCCCCCGGCCACAGCGGGAAGCGGCGTGACGGCCACGCTGCTCGCCGGACGCCAGGTGCACGCGGTGCCAAGCGACGCCGCGCCAATC
>CAZCGD010000178.1:0-3745 GCA_964498105.1 uncultured Streptomycetaceae bacterium | reverse complement strand
CCGACGCGGCTTATGATGCGGTAACAGAGAGCCTCATCGCCGTCAACGGCAAGGGCGCCGAGGGCTTCGCGGAGGTTTTGCGCAGCTCTCTGACAGACCTCGCCGATCAGGGCCTTCGCTTCGGTTATATCCTCCGTCAACAGTACGACAAGACGGGCGAAAGGAACGAGACCGGCAAGGCGGTGAAAAAGCCGACCAAATGGTACGAGGTCAACAGCTTCTTCCTCCCGACGGAGAAGGTCATCGCTCGCCTAGTCAAACGGGCGAAGAAGGCCAAGAACGATAATCCGTTTATCCTCACTTTCGAGACGTAAAGAGCTTGCTGGCGTTGCGGGACCTGAGCTTGCAGCGGGCCTGGGCCAGCCGTTTGGGAAAGCCGCTAAACGCAATTGATAACCGGGCTTGACAGGGCGGAGAGACGCCCTTTCTTTTGGATAGATGCGGGGGGAAAATGACAAGTCTACCGGAGTGGCTGGATGAGATTCAGGACGCTCTCGTGCAATCCGCTCGCCTCTTGGGAGCAACCGAGCCAACGTCAATGCAGAGGCTGCTGGAGCTGGCGCTGGCTCAGCACGAGGCGCTGGAGTTGTACGAGCGGATCGTACAAGGGAGTTCGGTTCGTGTAGCTGCTGCCGAGGCCTTGGGCCGCGCCCGCAAGCTCTGGGGTGGATCGTGCGCGGTCCCCTGCCGGATCGAGCGGCCGCACTGGCGCTGCGAATGAGCCTTGGATACCAGCCAGGAGCTATTATGAGAAATATAGTTTGGATAGGGATCGGTGACGTGGAAATTATGACCACGCCGGTGACGGAAGAGATGTATACCGGAAAGCGCCGCTCGGGAAGTGCTACGGTACCGGCCCGCGGTATGATATTGGCTAAAGCGGAGGCGTGGGCGGTTGAGCGCGGCTGGCGGCTACCCACGGATGCGGAGTGGTTAGCGGGGTGGGCTGCGGCAATGCAGCACTGGGGGCTGATGGAATGGACCGCAGTAACGGCGGAGCGTGTCTTGCGGGGCGGTTCGTGGTTCAAAGATTCCTCGGATCTCCCGGCGTCGGTGCGCGTCAGGAACCTTCCTGCCTACTGGTACATCGGTATTGGGTTCCGGTGTGTTCGGCGGCGCGAGGTTGTCCGCGGGCCGTCCATCGAGGCAGCGAGAAAAGCGCGGGCTGGCCAGATTGCCGAGCGCACCCGGTGCGCGGGGGTAGCGACGGGAATGAAAATGAAAATAGACGCACCAATAACTACCGCTGGCGCGGCCCGCGTGTCGCTGTGGAATACAGCGTGCGAGCAGATCGCCGCCGCGATAGACACCGACTACCCCGACGCGGAAGCGATCTGCCGCGCCGTCTTGGTGGAGCGGGGGCGAGCTTGAGCGTCCGTCGTAAACCAGCCCTCTGTAACCTCTGCCCCTACGCGAAGATAGGTGGCGGTTTCGTCCCCGACTGGTGGCCCCCGTCCTCGCCGCGCCTCGCCGTTTTCCTCGAAGCGCCCGGCGCCGACGAGGTTCTCCTCTGCGAACCCATGGTTGGCCGCGCCGGTCACTTCTGGGAGCGGGCCTTACTCCGTCCTTTAGGTCTCAGCCGCGATGATGTAATCATCGCTAACACGTTGCGGTGTCAGCCGCCGAAGAACCTTTACCTGATAGGACCTGTGGCCAAAAAGGCGCAGCAGATATGCCGCCAGTACGATTACTTCCACGGTGGAAGCGGCGCTGCTCACGGGGGCGGTGAGGAGGGCGAGATGCAACCGCGAGGCATTGCCGATTGGGACCCGAACCTTTTCGTTGTCACGTATCATCCCGCCGCTATTTTACGTGAAAGGGCTTTTTACCGCCTTGCCCTGGCCGATTTTGAAAAGGCCGCTCGGTACACGGAGCGGGGCTGGCGCGTCTGCGTCCTCTGCGGCGACAAGGCTGCGTCGGTAGTTTGGCCGTTGGTCGCTAAAGGCGGGGTAGAGGCGTGGCGCGGCCACGTTTTCGCGTCCTCGTTAAAGTCGTTAAAGCCGGCCAGTGCGATGGGAGCGAGGCTACTGGCGAAGGCGGGGCGCAGATGACGCCGCCAACGGTCGGTTCGCTCTTCACCGGAGTGGGCGGCCTGGACCTTGGTCTGGAACGTGCCGGAATGGAAGTGAGGTGGCAAGTTGAAATCGAACCTTTCTGCAACCGAGTGCTCGCCAAGCATTGGCCTGCCGTGGCCCGCTACGGGGATATTCGGGGACTCACCGGAAACGAGTTGGAACGAGTTGACCTTGTGTGCGGGGGATATCCCTGTCAGCCGTTCAGCCAAGCGGGAAAGCGGGGAGGCGAGTCCGATGCAAGGCATCTTTGGCCGGAGTTCGCTCGGCTTCTTCGCGTTCTTCGACCCCGATACGTCTTGTTGGAAAACGTCCCAGGCCACCTTTCTCTCGGGTTTAGACGAGTACTCGGAGACTTGGCCGGACTCGGGTACGATGCGGAATGGATGTGTTTACGGGCTTCAGAGTTTGGAGCGGCCCATTTGCGAAAGCGCGTCTTCATCGTCGGATACTTGGCCAACCCACACCCAGCAGAGCGGCACTCAGGGGACAACGCTTTGGCAGACCCCGGCGACCGACTCGTTCCGCAGCCGCGGCGGGGACCGGAAGGACGAGATGGGGCTGGACCAGCAGGCGCGGTTCTTCCTTTCGCTCCCGGCCCCAGCGATCCCCGATGGCCAGCCATCTTGCGAGACTACCCCTGGCTTGCTCCCGCCCTCGAAGCGCCGGCTGAACCCGGTCATGGTCGAGTGGCTGATGGGATTTCCACCATTTTACACCGCGCTATGAAAGATCGAACGAAGCGGCTGCGGGCGCTAGGCAACAGCGTTGTGCCGCAGGTTGCGGAGTGGGTCGGCAGGCGGATCATGCGGATCATGGAGGCGAGAATGAAGGGGCGTGCAGCATGAAGCGCTTATCTAAGATCGCCCTTCCGGAGTTCAACCAGCCGACGCAGCTCTCCCTCCTCGCCGAGCGCGTCGCCGAGCACGTTCCTCAAAGGGCCAAGGATCTTCATGCACCCTACCCTCGTGTCTACCGGACCCTGGACAGCCTGCCCCAAGTCCTCCGGGACTGCGCGGCTCTGTCGCCGGGCCTTATCGGCCTGGACATGGAGTATGATACTGATCGAGGTAACCGCCCGAGTATCCTCGGCCTCTCCGGGTTGACGCAAGCGCTAAGCGTCCCTTGGTCCGAGAACTGTATCGGCGCAATTCAGACCTGCATCGACCGCGGGTTGAAGCTAGTCGCCTACTCTACGATGTCGGCTGACAAGCCTTGTATCGACCCTCACATCCGAACGAAGCGAGAAGACTGGCTCGACGCGATGCTCAGTCATTTCTTAACGCATCAAGACCTGTGTAAGCGCCCGTCAAAAGATGAGGATGAGGGCGCCCTCGGTTTTATGAACTTGTGGACCGCCTATAGCCTCGTCGGGGACGCGCCGAATTGGAAGCGCTGTCGCGGTATAGACTGCTTCGGTCCCTGCCCGTCTCACAACGTTTACGATTATAACGCTGTCGATTCTTGGGCCGGGTTGGTCATCGAGGTAGAGAATAGTAAGCTGCTTGGAAGTATGGGGATGCCGAGTACCTTTCGAGCTGAGATGCTGGAGATGAGCGATCTGTGCGCCGAGATGGAGAAGCGTGGTATCGGCGTCGATAGGAACGTCGTCACTGCCCTAGACGCGGAATTGAAGTCTCGAAAAGCAGCTTTGTTCGTAGATAATGCGCCCT
>CAZCGD010000177.1:0-3502 GCA_964498105.1 uncultured Streptomycetaceae bacterium | reverse complement strand
CTTTCGGGGACCCCGTCGACGCACCGGGCGATCCGGCAGCCTTGAAGTACTCCCGCACTTCCTTCGCGCCGATCCGGCCCTTCCAGGACGCGTCCGGGGGGACAGTGACAATGCGGCACACCGAACCCCCACGCGGCGGCTCGAGGGTATGCGGCAAATCCAGCGTTTCGCGCACCCCCTTGATCCGCGCCGGCGTCCTCTCGGTCACCCAGATGCGCGTGGCGGCAAAGCCCGGTCGCGCCGGGTCGGTCCGCACGTCGGGTGCCGGCCCATCCGCAATCGCTCTGGAACGTCCATCCTTGCCGTCCACCGTGACAAGTCGTCGAACTGGTTGGGGGTCCTCATTCATCATTCATCATTCATCATTCAAAATTCATCATTGAATTTTGCTCCCATCATCACGAACGCCATCAGACTGCCTTCGCGGGGATTGGTCCAGCCGTGCCAGTTGCCGAGCTGGACGACGACGTCGCCCGGCTTCATCACGCGCTCGCCATCGTCGAGCAGCAGCACGCGCTCGCCTTCGAGCAGGATGCCGTAGTCCACGGTCTCCGACTTGTGCACCGGGGAAGAAAACGCGTTTGCCCCGCCCTTGTCCCAGGTCCCGCCGTGGCGCTGCCGCGGCTCGTGCAGCGGCACCGCGGTCGGGTCCTTCACGGGATCGTATCCCGGCGGCCTGGGCGGCGACTGCACGATGCGCAGGTGGCCGCCGGTCGCGGGCGGCTCGAAGTTGAACGGCAGGCGACCGTCGTCGCGCTCCCCGGAAATGGTCGCCGGGCAGCTCTGGTAGACCCAGACATCGGTCATGCACGTGCCGGGCCGGATCGCCCCGGGGTTGACGTTCGGCGCGGCGCTGTCGAACAGCACCCGCGACCTGCCGCTGGCGTCGTTACCCGTCACGACCCGGCGGATCGGTTTTATCTTATCGGCCATGCTTCCTGCATACTAGAATGCGCTTCAAGAACGCAATTCAAGAAATACCATCCTGATTTTATCGGCGTTCATCGGCGTTCATCGGCGGCTAATGCCTGAGCCTAGTTGGCCTGAACACCCAGCCGCTTGATGATCTTCGCCATTCTCTCGATCTCGGACCTGATCACCGCGACCGATTGTTCGGGGGAGGTGCCGAAGATCTCGGCGCCCTCGCCCTCCAGGCGCGCCTTCACCTCCGGCTGTTCCAGCACCTTGATCAACTCCTGGTGCAGCCGCGCAACCAGCTCCCGCGGCGTCGCGCCCGGGACCATGATCATGTGGCCGCCGACCTCCTCCAGCCCGGGGACGCCGGACTCCGAGATAGTCGGAAGCTCGGGGAGCACGCGCGACCGCTTGGAGCCGCTGACGGCGATTCCACGCAGCCGGTTGTTCTTCACGAACGGGAGACTCGCGATCATGTTCGCGAGCTGGAACTGCACCTGGCCCGCCACCAGGTCGATGAGCGCAGGACCCGCTCCCTTGTATGCGATGTGCACGGCAGTCATCCCCGTATTCGCCTTGAGCACCTCGGTTGCGAGATGCGGACCGGTACCCGTGCCGCCGGACGAGTAATTGAGCTCGCCCGGCCGCTTCTTGTCGAGCGCGATCAACTGCTTCAGGTTGTGCACCGGCAGCGCCGGGTGCACGACCAGGATGTACGGCGCTCCCGCCAGTATTGAAACCGGCGCGAGGTCCTTGTTCGGGTCGTACGGCAGCTTCGGGTACAGGCTGGCGTTGATCGTATAGCTCGCGACGGCCACCAGCAGCAGGGTGTAGCCGTCCGGCGGCGCTTTCGCCGCGACGTCTATGCCTATCGTCCCGCCGGCGCCGGTACGGTTCTCCACGAACACCGTCTGCTTCAAGCTTTCAGTCAGCTTCTGCGCCATTGAGCGGGCCAATATGTCACTCGGGCCACCCGGCGCCAGCGGCACCACCAGCCGGATTGGCTTCACCGGGTACGGTTGTTGCGCAAGCGCGGGAACCGCCGCAACGAGCAGCGTCACCGCGAACGCAAAAACAGCGCTTGCCGGCCTATTCAATACACCGCGTTTTTCGTCACTCATCACCCGTCACTCATCACTCGACACTCGTCCCTCGACACTCGTTCTGTCAGTCGGGGCGGGCGCCGGACTCCTTAACCGCCTTGCGCATTCTCTCCGTCTGTTCCCGCAAGTAGGCGGCGAGCGCCTGCGGCGTCGAGGTGGCGGGTTCCGCGCCAAGCGCGGTAAACCGCTCCCGAAACTCGGGAGTGTTCAGGCTCTTCACGATCTCGGCATTGAGCTTGTTGATTACGCCCGGTGAGGTCTTCGCCGGAGCAAAGAGACTGTACCAACCGATGAACTCGTAACCCGGAACCGTTTCCGCGATCGTGGGCACGTCGGGGACGAGCGCCGTGCGTTTTGCGCTGGTGACCCCGAGCGCTCTCAATCTGCCCGACTTGATCGTGGGCAGCACGGCGGGAATCACGGAGATCAGCATCTGCACCTGCCCCGCGACCGTGTCGATCATCGCCGGCGTAATGCCCTTGTACGGAACATGCAGCATGTCGGTGCCGGTCACGCTCTTGAAAATCTCGGCCGACAGGTGCGGTGGCGATCCCGAGCCGCCCGACCCGTAGCGCAGCGCGCCCGGCTTCGATTTCGCGAGTGCCACCAGTTCCTTGACCGACGTTGCCGGGACCGCGGGATGAACCGCGAGGATGAACGGGGTCGATGCCACCAGGGTGATCGGCGCGAAGTCACGGATCAGGTTGAACGGCAGCTTTTCGTACATCACGGATACGATGACGGCCTGCGAAGTAACGATCACCAGGGTGTGGCCGTCGGGCGCCGCCTTCGAGGCGATTTCCGTCCCGACGATACCGGTTGCCGCGGCGCGCGGGTCCACGATCACCTGCTGTCCCCACGCCTCCGTCAGCTTGCTCCCAATCAGGCGCCCGACGATATCCGGCCCCGAGCCAGGAGAGCTCAACGCGATGATACGAATTGGCTTGCTGGGATAGGCCTGCGCCATCGCAAATGCAGATGACATCGCAATGCAAACGGCAACGATCCACCGCACAAGGGATGAGGGATGAGGGGTGAGCCGGGAATTCGAAGAACGAGCCTGCGCACGTTCGAGCCGGCGAACGCACGCCGCGATGCAACGCGGCGGGCCGGGGTCACTGACCAGGGATGACCCCCGCACTGCGGAAGCTAAAGTCAGGTCAGCCTTCATCCTTCCGCCTTCATCCTTCGGGTTCGTCACCCGTCACTCGTCACTCATCACCCGCGCTAGCGCTGCAATCCGCGACGCCCGGTGTTTTTCGCGCGGTACAGCCCGCCGTCGCCCGCGGTCACATAGAGACTGCCGAAGCCGGGATCGCCGAACGCGCAACGCATCGGCATGTCCGCCGGCGCCGGGTGCGATTCCAGGATGGTGCCGGAGGGCGAAATAACGTAGACCATCGGCCCGGCGCCGCCCTTTTTCCAGCCGGCGCACGCGATGATATTGCCGTCGCTATCGAGGCACATGCCCTCGATCCCGCGGT
>CAZCGD010000176.1:0-4374 GCA_964498105.1 uncultured Streptomycetaceae bacterium | reverse complement strand
GCCAACTGACGGCTGCCAACTTCTTTTCTGGGAGAGACTATGAAGAATATTCCAGGTTCATTGTT
Organism: uncultured Streptomycetaceae bacterium; assembly: GCA_964498105.1. Lineage (GTDB taxonomy): Bacteria > Pseudomonadota > Gammaproteobacteria > Burkholderiales > SG8-41 > SG8-41. Next base: position 4,309 of record CAZCGD010000176.1, on the reverse strand, counting down.
AATAGTCGTCGCGTCGCTTTTTGCGACGACTATTCCGGCGTGGGCGCAGCAGTACCCGGCACGGGCGGTGCGGTTGATCGTGCCGTTTCCGCCCGGCGGCGGGACCGACACCATGGCGCGCGTCGTCGCGCCGAAGCTTTCGGAATATCTCGGGCAGCAGGTGGTGTCGGAGAACCGCGGAGGCGCCGGCGCCAACATCGGGGCCGAATTGGCGGCGAAGGCGGCCCCCGATGGCTATACCCTGATGCTGGCCACGATCACCAACGCCATCGGCGCGACCCTTTACACCAAGCTGAATTACGACCTGGTGCGGGATTTCGCGCCGATCACGCAGCTCGCCACCACGCCTCATATCCTGGTGGTGCACCCTTCGGTGCCGGTGAAGTCGGTCAAGGAGTTCACGGCGTTGGCGAAGGCGAAACCGGGTGATCTCGCCTACTCCTCGTCCGGAGCCGGCTCGGCAGCGCACCTCGCGGGCGAGCTGTTCAGCAGTCTGACCGGTGTGAAAATGGTGCACGTTCCCTACAAAGGCGGCGGCCCGTCCATGATCGCGCTCGTGGGCGGCGAGGTGTCGGTCGCTTTCGCCACCATGCCGTCGGCGATCGGTTACGTCCGGTCCGGCAGGTTGCGCGGCATCGCGGTCACCACCGACAAGCGCTCGCCCTCGACGCCGGAGCTTCCGACCATCGCCGAGACCGGCGTAAAGGGCTACGAGGCAGGATCGTGGTACGGACTGTCGGCGCCGGCCAATACGCCCCCGGCGATCATCGCCCGGTTGCATGCGGATACGCTCAAGGTGCTAGCGCTTCCCGACGTCAAGGAGCGCCTTTTCAACGCCGGGTTCGAGATCGTTACCTCGACGCCCGAGCAATTCGCGGCATTTACTCGCGACGAGATCCAGAAGTGGGGGAAGATCGTGAAATCCGCCAACCTCAAGGCCGACTGATGACTGATAAGGCGTGACGTGGTACGGCGTGACATGGTGCAACGTGACGCGATAGGGCGTGACATGATAAAGCGTTAAGCGCGATTTGTAACTCAGCCTCGCTTCACCACGTCACGCATCATCATGTCACGCATTTTCATGTCACGGTCTACCCTGTCACGCCTTACTCTTGCTTGATTCCCGCCTCGCGCGCGACCTTCGCCCATTTCACGAGCTCGCTCTGGATGAAGCGGGCGAATTGCTCCGGGGTGTTGCCCACCGGGTCGGCGCCGTCGCCGGCGAACCGTTCCTTGATGTCGGGTTGCTGCAGGATGCGCGTCAACTCCGCGTGCAGCCGGTTGATGATTTCTTTCGGCGTCTGTGCGGGCGCGAGCAGGCCGTACCACTGCACTGATTCGTAGCCGGGGAGTCCCGCTTCCGCGATGGTGGGGATTTCGGGCGCGACGCTGCTGCGCGTGAGGCTGGTGATGCCGAGCGGGCGCAGGCGGCCGGCGCGGATTTGCGGCATGCCGGTCAGGACCGTCGCGGCCATGACCGAGGTATGGCCGGCGACCATGTCGATCATGGCGGGAGCGGTGCCCTTGTACGGGATGTGCACCATCTTCAGCTTTGACATGGACAGGAACAACTCCATCGTCATGTGCGGGTAGGTGCCGGTGCCGGCCGACGCGTAGTTCATCTGCCCGGGCCGCGCGCGAGCGAACGCGACCAGTTCCTTGACCGTTTTCACCGGTACCGACGGGTGCACGACGATGATGCTGGCCGAGGACGCCACCTGCGTGATCGGCGCGAAATCGCGCACCGGGTCGTACGGCACCTTCTTGTAGAGCGCCGAGTTGATCGCCAGCGTGGACAGGCCCATCAACAGCGTGTAGCCGTCGGGGGCCGATTTCGCCGCGACCTCGATGCCGATCATGGTGCCGGCGCCGGGGCGGTTGTCCACGATCACCTGCTGCCCGAGGCGCTTCGAGAGATCGGGTGCGAGGATGCGGGCCACGATGTCGGTGCCGCCGCCGGCCGAAGAGGGCACCACTACCCGCACCGGCTTGACGGGATACGCCTGGGCAGAAGCGACGCCAGACCACGCCGCGAGCAGCGCGAGGCACAACAGGCGGGACAAATATCGATTTTTAGCAATCATATGGTTTCCACTTAGGGCGTAACAAAATGACACGATCGGTGAAACCACCCCCATCCCAACCTTCCCCCTGAGGAGGAAGGAGAACTCTCTTCTCCTACAGGAAAAACATTCCCTCCCCCTCAGGGGGAGGGCTAGGGTGGGGGTGGTTCGCTTGCTCCGCGACCACTTATTCTGTTACCGGTTCTTAGGAGTTTATCGGACGCAGGACCGACAAACTCCTGATGCGATCATACTATTTCCGCGGCCGGAACGATTCGGTTAGTATCGGTGGGGGTTCGAGGGAGCAGCGAATGAAGCATGGTACGATTGATTTCCGCCGCTCGAGCGTCTGTCGGCGCGCTGCCGCGGCCCTGTTACTTTACTGCGGAGTGGTGTTCGCGGCAGCGGCGGCGGAAACGTACCCGATCAAGCCGGTGCGCTTCATCGTCGGGCCCGGGCCCGGCAGCGGCACCGATGTCGTGGCGCGCGCGATCGCATTGCGGCTCACCGAGCGCCTCGGCCAGCCGGTGATCGTGGACAACCGCGCCGGCGCGGGCGGCACCATCGCCGTCTCGATCGCGGCCAAGGCGCTGCCCGACGGCTACACGCTGCTGTTCGTATCGGGATCGCTGGTCATCCATCCGGCGATCTACAAGAAGCTGCCCTACGATCCCGTGCGCGATCTGGCGCCGATCACGCTGGTCGGCATCGTGCCTCAGGTACTGATCGTCAACCCCGCGGTGCCGGCACAGACCATGCGCGAGTTCATCGCGCTGGCGAAAGAAAAGCCGGGCGGCATTGCCTACGGATCGGGTGGCGTTGGCAGCACCGGCCACCTCGCCGGCGAGTTGCTGCAGAGCAGCGCCGGCATCCGCCTCGTCCACGTTCCCTACAAGGGCGCCGGCCCGGCGGCGGTGGACGTGATCGCGGGCCAGATCCAGGCGCTGTTCACCAGCGCGGTGAACGCGTTGCAGCACGCCCGCACCGGCAGGGTGCGGATGGTGGGAGTCACGACGTTGAAGCGCGCGGCGGCGATTCCCGACGTGCCGACGTTCGCCGAATCGGGCGTGCCCGGTTACGAGTTGATGACGTGGTATGGCGTCCTCACGCCGGCCGGCACGCCGCGGCCAGTGATCGACCGCGTTAACCAGGCACTCGCCGCCGTCATCAGGCTGCCCGACGTCCGTGAGCGCCTGGTCGCGGACGGTGTGGAGCCCGCCGCCGGCACGCCGGAGCAGTTCGCCGCGCTGATCAAGACCGAGCTGCCGCGGATCGAGAAGATCGTGCGCAGCGCGGGAATTCAGGCTGAATGAGGCGTGACGTGATGGAACGTGACATGAAAATGCGTGACATGATGAAGCGTGACATGATGAAGCGAGACGAAGTTTAATGAACGCTCCACCTCGTCACGCCGGATCACGTCACGCAGCACCACGTCACGCCGTACCACGTCACGCCTCATCCCCGGTTCGATAGAACCGAGAGGCCAAGGGAGCGCGGATCGCGCGGCCGCCAGCGGCCCGAGTCCACCAGCGTCAGGAATTCCAGCAGCAGGCGGTTGAAGAAGTCCGGCTCTTCCAGGTTCACGAGATGGCCCGACCGCGGCACGACCGAGAGCGCGGCGGCGGGGCAGGCGCGCTTGATGAAGAGGCCTGGCGCGAGGCACTTGTCGTCCTCATCGCCGATCACCACCAGCAACGGCACTCGCAGGCGGCGCAGGCCTCGCGCCAGCGCCTGCACCGGCGGCCGCTTTGCGTGCACACCGCGGAAAGTGTTGGCCGATCCCAGACCCGAGAGCTCGCCGGAGCGCCGCCCGAATTCGGCGAAGCCGCGCGGGTCCTTCATCTGGAATTGCACGCGCGACGGCCCGACGCGGTGGTCGCGGATCGCCTCCGGCAGGCCGAGCGTCTCGAAGCGCGTCGCCATGGTCTCGATGTCGCGCAGGAACTGCGCGCGTTTCTTCGGGTCCGGGTCGGCGCCGACGCCGGGATTGATCGCCGTCAGTGAGAGCGCCATCTTTGGCTGGCGCAAGCCGAAGTGCAGCACGGTATTACCGCCCATCGCCGAGCCGACCGCGTGGGCTTTTCCAGTCTTCAGATGGCGCAGAACGTCGGCGACGTCGTCGGCGACGATGGCCTGCGAGTACTTCGAGCGGGCGCGCGGCACATCGGACGGCGGGTAGCCGCGCGCGTTGAACGCGATGCAGCGGTAGCGGCGACTGAAGAAGCGCAGCTGCGGCTCCC
>CAZCGD010000175.1:0-7829 GCA_964498105.1 uncultured Streptomycetaceae bacterium | reverse complement strand
GAGGAAGCGGGCGTTCTCGGACTCCAGCCCGATCGTGACCCGCAGGTGCTGCGGCATGCCGTAACTTGCTATCGGGCGCACGATCACGCCCGCCCGCAACAGCTTTCCGAACACGCCCGCGGCGTCCTTCACTCTGAAGCTCACGAAATTGCCGTACGACGGAATGTACTCGATCCCCTGCCGCTTGAAATCCCCGGTCACCTGGCGCATGCCGGAACGGTTGAGCTCGAAGCTCTTCTGCACGAATTCGACATCACCGAGTGCCGCGGTCGCCGCGGCCAGCGCCATGCTATTGACGTTGAACGGCTGGCGCACGCGGTTCATGAGTTCGGCGACGCCGGGCGCAGCGAACGCGTAGCCTGCCCGCAGCCCGGCCAGGCCGTAGACCTTGGAAAAAGTCCGCGTGACGACCAGGTGCGGATAGCGCTGTAGCCAGCCGACGCTGTCGGACCTCAGTTCTTCCGCCAGGTACTCGTTGTAGGCCTCGTCCAGCACCACCAGCACCGTTCGCGGCAGATCGGCGATGAATGTCTCGAGTTCGCGCGCCGGCACCAGGGTCCCGGTCGGATTGTTCGGGTTGGCGATGAAAATCAGCCGCGTCCCCGACGTGATCGCGCGCCGCATTGCCGCCAGGTCGTGGCCGTAGTCCTTCGCCGGCACTTCGATGCCGGTCGCCCCTGCGGCCTGAACCGCCAAAGGGTAGACCGCGAAGGCGTGCTGCGAATAAACGGCGTCGAGGCCGGGAGCAAGGAATGCCCGCGCCGCCATCTCCAGCACGTCGTTGGAGCCGTTGCCGATGACGATGCGTTCCGGAGCGACGCCGTAGCGGCGGGACAGGGCCTGCTTGAGATCAAAGCCGTTGCCGTCCGGGTAACGCGCGAGGTCGGCCAGCGCAGCCTCGAGGGCGCGCCGCGCCAGCGGGCTCACGCCGAGCGGATTCTCGTTGGACGCGAGCTTGATGATACCCGCCTGTTCCAGGCCAAGCTCGCGCGCCAGCTCGGAAATCGGTTTTCCGGGCAGATACGGCGCGATAGCGCGGATGTAACCTGGGGCGAGGTCGCAAATATCCATGAGGCGGTGAATAGTGAATGGTGAATAGTGAATCGTAAAGTCCGGCAAGACGCTAAGGCGAAGCGAACTTACCATTCACCATTCACGATTCACCATTCACTCAGGCGACAGCCGCAGGGTAGGAGCCGAGGTTCTTGAGGAACGACGCCGTCCGCTCAAGCTCCGCCAGCGCGCGCGCCACGTTGGCGTCCTGCTGGTGGCCTTCGATATCGACGTAGAAGACGTATTCCCACAGCCCGGTGCGCGAGGGGCGGGATTCCAGCCGCGTCATGCTTACCTGGTTGGCCGCCAGCGGCGTCAGCAGTTCGTGCACCGCGCCCGGCACATTGCGCGCCGACAGCACGAGCGAGGTCTTGTCCCGGCCCGAAGGCGCCGCATCGTGCTCGGCGATGACCAGGAAGCGCGTGGTGTTTTTCGCATCGTCCTCGACGTTGTGCGCGATCAGCCGCAGGCCGTAGAGCCCCGCCGCAGTCTTCGGACCGATCGCCGCCGCGCGCCGCTCGCGCGCCGCAAGCCGCGCCGCCTCCGCGTTGCTGACGACCGAGATGCGCTCGGCGTGCGGCAGGTGGCGCGCCAGCCATTGCTGGCACTGGGCCAGGCTCTGGGTATGCGAGTAAATCTTGCGTATATCGGCGAGCTTCCCGCTTCTGCTCATCAGGCATTGCCGGATCGGCAGCATGACTTCGCCGCAGATTTTCGCCGGGGTCGAGAGCAGCAGGTCGAGCGTACGGCCGATGGCGCCCTCGGTCGAATTCTCGACTGGCACCACGCCGTAGCCGGCCGCGCCGGTCTCGACCTGCCGGAACACTTCGTCGATCGAGGCGCCCGGCGCCAGCGCGGCTAGCCCCCCGAAATGCTTGACCGCCGCTTCCTGGCTGAAGGTGCCCTGCGGCCCGAGGTAGGCGACCGTCAGCGTGTCCTCGAGGGCGCGGCACGCCGACATGATCTCGGTGTACAGACGCGCCACGGCGGCGTCCGGCAGAGGGCCGCGATTTTCCGCGAGGATGCCGCGCACCACCTGCGCTTCACGCTCGGGACGGTAGGCCGGCCCCTGCTTCAGCCGGCCGATCCGCTGCGCAAGCCGCGCGCGGGACGACAGCAGCTTCAGCAGCCGCCGGTCGAGCGCGTCGATCTGCTTGCGGATTTGATTGAGCTTGTCGCTCATATGCCAGTGCTTGCGTGATAAGGACCGGTTAAAAAATAGCCACGGAATCACACGGAATGACACGGACAATAACCCGACCCCCTTCGAGTCGAGTCCCCGCAATCATTCAAGATTTTCCGTGTGGTTCCGTGTGGTTCCGTGGTTATAACGGTTTTTTAGACGGCTACTTATTCACTGGTTCTCAACGGGCAGGTAACGCACCGCCAGCACGCCTTCAATCCTGCCGATCTGGTCGATTGCGCCGGCGGGCACTTTGCTGTCCACGTCCACCAGCGTATAGGCCATCTCGCCTTTCGACTTGTTCAGCATGTTATGTATGTTGAGGCCGGATTTCGCCATCGCGGTGGATATCTGACCCAGCATGTTCGGCACGTTGGCATTGGCGATACTCACGCGGTAGCGCGACTCGCGTGGCATCACCACATCCGGAAAGTTGACGGCATTCAGGATGTTACCGTTCTCCAGGAAATCCCGCACCTGGTCCGCCACCATCACCGCGCAATTGTCCTCCGCCTCGCTGGTGGAGGCGCCCAGGTGCGGCAGCACCACCACCCGCGGATGCCCAGCCAGCTTCTCCGCCGGAAAGTCGCACACGTAGTAATGGAGGTGCTTGCCGTCAAGGCCATCCAGTACCGCGGCATTGTTGACGATGCCCTCGCGCGCAAAATTCAGCAGGATCGCGCCCTTCTTCATGAGCTTGACGCGGTTCGCATTGATCAGGTTGCGCGTGACGTCGAGCAACGGCACGTGCACTGTGACGAAATCGGCCGCTTTCACCACTTCCTCGATGCTGTGCGCCTTCCTGACCTGCGACGGCAGGCTCCACGCCGCGTCCACCGTGATCTCTGGGTCGTAGCCCAGCACGTTCATGCCGAGCTTGATCGCCGCATCGGCGACCAGGCTGCCGATCTTGCCGAGGCCGATGACCCCGAGGGTGCGCCCCGGCAGCTCGGCGCCGGCGAACTGCTTCTTGCCGTCTTCGACCAACTGGTGGAGCGTCTTGTCGTCACCCTTGAGGCCGTGCACGAAATGCAGGGCCGGCGCCAGGTTGCGCGCCCCGATCAGCAGCCCCGCGATGACCAGCTCCTTTACCGCGTTGGCATTCGCCCCGGGGGCGTTAAACACCGGCACGCCGCGCTGGCTCATCTTCTTGACCGGGATGTTGTTCACTCCCGCCCCGGCGCGGCCGATGGTCCTGACGCAGGCGGGTATTTTCATGGCGTGCATGTCCTGCGAGCGCACCAGGATCGCGTCGGGGCGCTCAATCCTGGCCCCGACCTGGTAGCGGCCCTTCGGAAAACGCTCCAGCCCTGCGCTCGAGATCGAGTTGAGCGTGAGCACGCGCAGTGGATCAGCCATGAGTCCTCTCGAAATCGCGCATGAACTCCACCAGCGCCCTGACGCCTTCGACCGGCATCGCGTTATAGATCGAGGCGCGCATGCCGCCCACCGACCGGTGGCCCTTCAACTCGCTCAGGCCGCGCGCCCTGGCCTGCTTGAGGAATTCCTCGTCGAGCTGGTCGTTGCGCAGGCTGAATGGAACGTTCATGCGCGAACGGTCTTCCTTCGCCACCGGCGAATGGTAGAACTCGGTCTGATCGAGATAGTCGTAAACCAGCCGCGCCTTTGCGATGTTGATTTCCTCCATCTTCTTCACGCCGCCCTGCTTCTTCAACCACCGGAAGACCAGCCCCGCCATGTAGACGGAGTAGGTCGGCGGAGTGTTGTGCATCGAGTCCGCGCCGGCCTGCAACTTGTAATCGAACACGGACGGCGTCATCGGCATGGCGTGCCCGATCAGGTCGTCGCGGACGATGACGATCGCCATCCCCGCCGGGCCGATGTTCTTCTGGGCTCCGCCGTAGATCAATCCGAAGCGGCCGACGTCGATTGGACGGGAAAGGATATGCGAGGAAGCGTCGGCGACGAGCGGTATCTCGCCCGTGTCCGGTATCCAGTGAAACTCCACGCCGCCGATGGTCTCGTTCGACGTGTAGTGCACGTACGCCGCCGCGGGATCGACCTTCCACGTGCCCTGCCTGGGCGCATACGTGAAGTTTTCGTCCTCCGAGCTCGCGGCGATACTCACCTTGCAATAACGCTTCGCCTCGGCGATCGCGCGGATCGACCAGTGGCCGGTATTGACGTAGCTGGCCGTGCCCTTGCCCCGCAACAGGTTCATCGGCACGATCGAAAACTGTGCCGCTCCGCCGCCCTGCAGGAACAGCACCTTGTAGTTCTTCGGAATCCCCAGCAGCTCGCGCAGGTCTGCCTCGGCCTCGGCGTGGATCCTGATGAACTCCTTGCCGCGGTGGCTCATCTCCATCACCGACATGCCGCTGCCGTGCCAGTCGAGCAACTCTGCGGCAGCTTGCTTCAGCACCGGCTCCGGCAGCGTCGCCGGGCCCGCTCCGAAATTGAACACTCTTGCCATTGTTACTGACCCTCGCCGTTCACCTCGTGCTCCACTATCTTCTCCAGCCCCGCCAGCGTTTCGCCCTCGTCGAGGTTGATCAGCCGCACGCCCTGGGTGGAGCGCCCCTGCTCGCGCACTTCCGACACGTGGGTGCGGATCAGCACCCCGCCGGTGGTGATCAGCATGATCTCGTCCTCGGCCGCCACCAGCTGCGCGGCGAGCAGCTTGCCGTTCCGCTCGCTGCAGTCGATGGCGATGATGCCCTGCGTGCCGCGCCCGTGCCGGGTGTACTCGGCCACCGGCGTGCGCTTGCCATAGCCGTTCTCGGTGGCAGTCAGCACCGCCAGCGTCTCGTCGCTGGCGGTAAGCAACGACACCACGTTCTGGCCGTCCTGCAGCTTCATGCCACGCACGCCGCCCGCGGTGCGGCCCATGGAGCGCACTTCGTCCTCGGCAAAGCGCACCGCCTTGCCGGCGTCGGAAAACAGCATCGCGTCCTGCTTGCCGTCGGTCAACGCCACGCCGATCAGGTGGTCACCGTCGTCGAGGCTGACCGCGATGATGCCCTTTGCCATCGGCCGCGAAAACGCCGACAGCACGGTCTTCTTGACCGTGCCGAGCGCGGTCGCCATGAACACGAAGTGCTCCTCGTCGAATTCCTTGACCGGCAGCACGGCGGTGATCTTCTCGTGCTCCATCAGCGGCACCATGTTCACGATCGGCTTGCCGCGCGAAGTGCGGCTGCCCTGCGGCACTTCGTAGACCTTGAGCCAGTAGACGCGTCCGCGGTTGGAGAAGCACAGTATGGAGTCGTGGGTGTTGGCGATGAAGAGCTTCTCGACGAAATCGTCTTCCTTGGTCGCCGTCGCCTGCCGGCCTCGGCCGCCGCGCCGCTGCGCGCGGTAATCCGCCAGCGGCTGGCACTTCATGTAGCCGCCGTGCGACAGCGTCACCACCACGTCCTCGGCGGCGATCAGGTCCTCGGTGGACAGCTCCTGCGTGATGGTGACGATTTCGCTTTTGCGCTGGTCGCCGTACTTTTCCTTCACCTCGGCAAGCTCGTCCGAGATGATTTTTGTCACGCGCGCGGGCTTCGCGAGCATGTCGAGCAGGTCGACGATCTTCTCCATCGTCTCCTTGTATTCGGCCGTGATCTTGTCCTGCTCCAGCGCGGTCAGGTTCTGCAGCCGCATCTCGAGGATGCGCTGCGCCTGGGTGTCCGACAGCTTGTAGCCCTTCTTCTGCAGCCCGAACTCGGCCGACAGCCCCTCCGGACGAGACAACGGGCCCTCGCTGCGCGCGAGCATGTCCTCCACCAGCTTCGAGCGCCAGAAACGCGCCATCAGCTCGGCCTTGGCTACGGCCGGCGTGGCCGCGCCCTTGATCAGCGCGATGACGTCGTCCACGTTGGAGAGCGCCACGGCCAGGCCTTCAAGGATGTGGCCCCGCTCGCGCGCCTTCTTCAGCTCGAACACGGTGCGCCGCGTGACCACCTCGCGGCGGTGGCGCAGGAAGGCGTCGAGGAACTGCTTGAGGTTCAAGAGCCGCGGCTGGCCGTCGACCAGCGCGACCATGTTCATGCCGAAGGATTCCTCGAGCTGGGTGTCGTTCCACAGGTTGTTGAGGATCACCTCCGCGTTCTCGCCGCGTTTCAACTCGATCACCAGGCGCATGCCCTTCTTGTCGGATTCGTTGCGCACGTCCGCGATGCCCTCGAGCCTCTTCTCGTGCACCAGCTCGCCGATGCGCTTCAGGAGCTGGTCTCCCCCGACCTGGTACGGAAGCTCGTCGATCACGATGTTGCTGCGCCCACCCTTGTCGGCTTCCTCGAAGTGGGTGCGCGCGCGCATCACCACCTTGCCGCGGCCGGTACGATAACCCTCCCTCACGCCCTGCACCCCGTAGATGATGCCGGCGGTGGGAAAATCGGGCGCGGGCAGGATCTTGATCAAGTCGTCTATGCTGGTCTCGGGATGCGCCAGCAGCGTCTGGCAGGCATCGATCACCTCGGACAGGTTGTGCGGCGGAATATTGGTCGCCATGCCGACGGCGATGCCCGAGGAACCATTCACCAGCAGGTTGGGAATGCGGGTCGGCAGCGTGACCGGTTCCTGTTCCTTGCCGTCGTAATTCGGCACGAAATCGACCGTTTCCATCTCGATGTCGCCAAGCAGCTCGGACGTGATGCGGTCGAGCCGGCACTCGGTGTAGCGGTAGGCTGCGGGGGAGTCCCCGTCCACGGAGCCGAAATTGCCCTGCCCGTCGATCAGGGTGTAGCGCATGGAAAAATCCTGCGCCATGCGCACCAGCGCCTCGTAGGTGGCGGTGTCGCCGTGGGGGTGGTACTTGCCGAGCACGTCCCCGACCACCCGCGCGCACTTGACGTAGGGCCGGTTCCACACGTTGTTGGCCTCGTGCATGGCGAACAGGATGCGGCGGTGCACCGGCTTCAGCCCGTCACGGACATCGGGCAGCGCCCGCCCCACGATCACGCTCATGGCGTAATCAAGATAGGAGCGGCGCATCTCTTCTTCGAGGCTTATCGGCAGCGTTTCTTTTGCTATTTGATCCATGAAAATGCGGGGGAAATGACGGGGTTTCCGGACCTGCTAAAAAGGCCCGATTTTAGCACGCGGGGCGCCCGCTTCCGCGCCCGGGATAGCCGCATTCTGCAGCCGGCCGGCGGGTCGGGATCCGGCCCGCTCAGCATCCAAAAATCATGCCGCATACGGCATCGACGCGGGAGTCCCGCTCCCGGCAGGAGGGGTTCGACCGGCGCGTCTGGCGCCATCGGCGGCACATTGCGTTCGACACCCCTAAGGCCCGCCCCTTTTTTGGAGCATCCCTCTGGCGTGAAGCCCAGTCCACTTCGTGACCTGCCCCGGTTCCCATTTTCGCAACAGGCAAATATCCCTTTCCCCTCAGAACCGTGCTATGATTCCCGCATAATTTGCCTTGCTGGAACCGTTGTGATATTAGTAGCTCCGGGGAGACTTGTTAGTAGTGGATGGTCGATCGGTTAATCGGCATTTCGGCGGGTCCCAAACGCCATCGCATAAACAGGAGGATCAAAAATCATGACTACAACATTCCGCAATATGCTCGTTGCCTGCGCTGTTTCGAGTGCGATGCTGCTGGGCGCATGCGCGACGACTGAAGAACCCAAGCCGGCACCGA
>CAZCGD010000174.1:0-2011 GCA_964498105.1 uncultured Streptomycetaceae bacterium | reverse complement strand
GCCGTTGCCGAGGGGCTTGCCGACGCCGTGCCCGGGCAGGAGATGGCCCTTCTCGGGGCGCTTCATCTCGACCCCCGAGTTCTTGAGGTAGCTCAACCACGAGGCGTGCACGCTGATCAGGTGATAGTCGTCGAAGCTGTTCTCCGCCAGCAGCTTCCAGTTGGCGCGGATGTCGTAATCCTGCAGGCCCTGGATCACCTCCATCTGCCCGGAGGGCGACTGGTCGATGATGAGGTCGATGTATTCCTTCGCGCCGGCAAGATAGTCCTCCAGTGGCATCGCGTTGGCGTCGAAATTGAGGAAGACGAAGCCGCGGTAACTGGCAACGCGTGGCGGCTCCTTCAGCGCGAAATCGCTCTTCTTGAAGTTCGGCGGATAAGCGTCCTGCCCGGGAACGCCGTCGAGTTCGCCGTCGCGGTTGTAGCTCCAGCCGTGATAGAAGCAGGTGTGGCTCTTCGCGTTGCCCTCGGCCTCGCGGCAGACGATGCTGCCGCGGTGGCGGCAGGTATTGAGGAACACCCGCGCCTTGTCCTTGCTATCGCGGCAGAAGATGACGGGCCGGTCGCAGACGATGCGGGTCTTGAAGTCGCCGGGCGCGCGGACCTCTGATTCGTGGCCGACGTAAATCCAGCAGACGTCGAATATCCTGCGCCGCTCGAGCTCCAGGATCTGCGGGTCCACCAGCGTCACACGGTTGACCTGGAAGCGCATCGCTTCCGGCTGATTCACCACCCAGGTCTGATCGTTCATCTGCGCGCCTTCGGTCTACCGGGCAAGTTTTGTCGCAACACCGCGATCTTGTCAAATAAAGGAACTTGTCGCTGTATCGTCCGGCAAAATCCTATAATAAGGCCCTCCACGGAATTAGCGTCGTAAGCAGGTATTGTTGATGACGAACGGCCGCGACACTGCACGAATGCGATTGCTCCTCGCGCGCGCGCTCGCGGGAGTGGTATGCACCTGCTGGGTTGTGATTGCGGAGGCGCAGGGCACGGCGGGCTATCCGGCCCGCACCGTGCAGATCGTGGTGCCGTACACGCCGGGGACCGGTGCGGACATCCTGTCGCGCATCCTCGGGCCCAGGCTGGCGGATCGCTGGAAGGTGTCCGTTATCACCGATAACCGGCCCGGCGCAACCGGCAATATCGGCGCCGAGTACGTATCCAAGGCGCCGCCGGACGGTCATACCATCTTATTCACGGCGACGTCATTCGGGACGACGCCACCGCTGTTTCCGAAGCTGCCGTTCGACCCAGTCAGGAGCTTTGTGCCGGTGGTGCTGATCGCTACCAGCGCGGTTGCGCTCATCGTCCATCCCCAGTTGCCGGCGAAGTCGGTCAAGGAATTCATCCAGCTTGCGAAACGCCGCCCCGGCCAGATGCTGTACTCGTCGCCGGGCAACGGCGGTCCGCAGCATCTGACGATGGAGTTGCTCAAGCTCGAAACCGGCATCGATATCGTGCACGTGCCGTATAAGGGCCTGGCCGGCGCGATGACCGACCTGATGGGCGGCCACGTGCAGGCGATGATCGCGGCGACGCAGAGCGCGCACCCGGCCGTGCAGTCTGGAAAGCTGCGCGTGCTCTCGGTGATGAGCCCGGAGCGCTCAGCGGCGTTTCCGGAGGTGCCAACGATGAAGGAACTCGGCCTGTCTCAGCTCGAGGTCGAGACCTGGTATGGCTCATTCGCGCCGGCCGGCACGCCGGCGCCGGTGATCTCGAAGATCAACGCCGAACTGAACGCTTTGCTCCAGCTACCCGACATCCGCGAATCGCTGGCAAAGCAGGGGATGGCGCCCAGGGGCGGCTCCCCCGAGCGTTTCGGGGACATGGTCAGAAAGGAACTGGTCCGGTGGGCGCGGGTGGTGGAGAAGGCGAAGATCAAGGCGGACTGACCCAATGATGAATGATGAATGATGAATGATGAATGGTGAATCGTGAGTGATGCGTGTCAAAAACGAGAAGACTAATGAAAAACAAACGAAATAGGGCCAGTCACGAGTCACGAGTCA
>CAZCGD010000173.1:0-2110 GCA_964498105.1 uncultured Streptomycetaceae bacterium | reverse complement strand
GACCAGTGGCCAAAACGTTCGCTTCGTGTAGACCATGCGCTCCCCCCTTGTGGTTCAGTCATCTTCAATCCGGCACGACGCCGGATCCGCAACGAGTTGTCAGCTCACGCACCAAGTGGTGCGCCATGTTCTTGTTCTGGCCGCCGCCTCCGAACCGTGCACACTCCCCCGGGGGAGCATGTGGCGAATGCGAGCAGTGTTGAGCGCCCTTACAATTAAGTCAAGTATTGGATTCGAATTACCGCTCACTGCCTTCTAGTCGTAAAGCTTGCCGGTCGCCTTGCCGCGGAAAACCCGGTAAACGTAAATGGTCCAGCCGATGATGAACGGCAGCACGATGAGCGCGCCGATGAGCACGACCTTGAGTGAGGACGGGTGCGCCGCGGCTTCCCAGATGGTGATCCGGTCCATTACGACGTAGGGGAAGATGCTGTAGGCGAGACCGAGGAAAGCGAGCGTGTAGATCGTGACCGCGCCGGCAAACGGCGCCCAGTCGGGAACGGGTCCTCCCGTCCGGATGCGGCCGGACATGCGCCAGACCCAGAGCCACGCCGCGGCGCTCGCCAGCGGCAGCAGCATGAGCCCGAGCGTGCGCGGGAAATCGAACCACTTGTCGCGCACCGTTTCGCTAGCAAGCGGCGTCGCAAGGCTCACCAGCGCCACGCCGAGCGCGACCCACAGGAGGCCCCAGCGTGTCCAGCCGATCGCTTTCTTTTGCAACGCGCCCTCGGTGCGCCAGATGAGCCAGGTCGCGCCGAGCATCACGTAGCCGCCGCAGACGCCGCCGGCGACCACGAGCGAGAACAGGAAATAGCCAAAACCCGGCTCGAAGCCGGTGATATAGGAGCCCAGCATCAACCCCTGCGCGAGCGACGCGACGAACGAGCCGAACCAGAACAGCCAGTTCCACAGCTCGCGGCGCCAGCCCTCGGCCTTCACGCGGAGCTCGAAGGCGACGCCGCGCAGCATGAGCCCGATCAGCATCACCACCACCGGCAGGTAGAGGGCGGTCATCACCACGCCGTGCGCAGCGGGGAATGCGACCATCCGGAGCCCCACCCCGAGCACGAGCCAGGTCTCGTTAGCATCCCAGACCGGACCGATCGAGGAGACCATCACGTCTTGTTCGCGCGCATCGGCCGCCGGCATCAACATCCCGACGCCGAGGTCGTAGCCGTCGAGCACGACGTAGGCAAGGACCGCCACGCCCATGAGGACTGCGAAGATGACCGGGAGATCGAGCGTCATGGGGCAGCGCTCAGGGCCATTGCTGTGGCCGGCCGCGGCTTAGGACCGCTGCCTTTGCCGGCGAGGTGCGTGAGCACCCGCATGTAGGCGAGCAGCAACACTCCGTAGGTCAGTATGTAGCCGGTCAGGCTCGCCCCGAGCTGCGCGCCGCTCACCGGCCCCGCAGCATCAGCCGTCAGTAGTACGCCAGTGACGAGCCACGGTTGCCGGCCAATTTCGGTGACCAACCAGCCGGCGAGCGTCGCAATCCAGCCGGAGAACGTGAATCCGGCGAAAGTCCACAAGAGCCATCGCGGCGGAGCCGCGCCTTTGCGCATCATCCATGCGCCCAGCCACGACAGCGCGATCATCAGCATGCCCATGCCGACCATCACGCGGAACGCGAAGAACACCGGGGCCACGGGCGGCGTGTGGGGTGCAAAGGCGTCCAGGCCCTTCACCTCCGCGTCGGGATCGTGCTTGAGGATCAAGCTCGCGCCTTTCGGGATTTGAATGGCAAAGTCGTTGCGTCGCTGCTCCGCGTTTGGGATCGCGAACAGCACCAGCGGCACGCCCTTTTCCGTCGTCCAGATCGCTTCCATCGCGGCGATCTTCGCCGGCTGGTGCTCAAGCGTGTTGAGGCCATGCTGGTCGCCGACGAAAGCCTGCACCGGCGCGAGCACTGCGGCACACACGACACCCGTGCGCAGCGTTCGCAGCGCGGCTGCGTCGCCGGGCGCCTTGATGAGCCGCCACGCCGAGAGTCCCGCGACGACAAACGATGCGGTGAGCCCGGAGGCGAGCATCATGTGCGTAAAACGGTAAGGGAACGAGGGGTTGAAGATCACTTGCAGCCAGTCGCCGGCGATGATCTGGCCGTCGG
>CAZCGD010000172.1:0-8607 GCA_964498105.1 uncultured Streptomycetaceae bacterium | reverse complement strand
GCCATCGACATTCCGCTCAAGCGGAATTTCGGCGGCAGCACCTATTCCGTGCTGAAGCGCAGCACCGTGATCACCCGCGCGCGCACCGACGAGGGGCTCTCGAGCGAGATCTACAACGGCGACAACCGCGAGCACGGCCGCGAGATCGTGCGCCTGATCCACGAGCAACTGGCGCCGCGGGTGAAGGGCATGGACATCCTCGAGGTCGAGCGGGCGTGGCAGGCGATGTTCGACCTCACGCATACGATCGGCGACCGCAAGACGCTGCTCGAGGCGATCGCCTGCGTGGACTGCGCGCTGTGGGACCTGGTCGGCAAGGCGCGCGGTAAGAGCATCCGCGACCTCCTCGGTCGCAACCGCGACCAGCTGCCGATTATCTCCATCGGCGGCTATTACATGGAAGGCAAGACGCTCGCCGATTACGGGCGCGAAATGGAGCAGTACCGCGCCGCCGGCATGGCGGGCTGCAAATTCAAGGTCGGCGGACTCTCTCCGGAAGCGGATTTCAAGCGGGTCGAAACTGCGCGCAAGGCGGCAGGACCGGACTTCTTCCTGGTGGTGGATGCCAACCGCGGCTGGAACCTGCAGGATGCGATCCGTTTCGCGCGCCTGATCGAGCCCCTCGACATCGGCTGGTTCGAGGAGCCGTGCCACTGGTACGACGACGTGGCGCTAATGGCGAAAGTGCGGCAATCAACTCGCATCCCGGTCACCGCCGGCCAATGCGAGATCACCAGCCACGGCGTGCGCCGGCTGGTGGAAGCCGGCGCGGTGGATTTCGTGAATTACGACGTCTCGGAGGGAGGCGGCGTCACCGACTGGCGCCGCGCGGCAGAAATCTGCCGCAGCGCCGGCGTGCGAATGGCGCACCACGAGGAATCGCAGATCTCCAGCCAGCTTCTCGCCGGCGTGCCCCACGGCACTTACGTCGAATGTTTCGCCGATCCCGAGCGCGACCCGGTGTGGCAAACGATGTGGGCCAACCGGCCGCCGATCAGGCACGGCCATATGGAAGTATCGAAGGCGCCCGGCTTCGGGATCGAGCTCGACTGGAAGATGGTGGAACGCTATCGCGTTGCGTGAAAAGCTGAAACACAAAGGACACGAAGGACACAAAGGAAAACAAAAACAATAATTGAACCGCCAAGACGCCAAGGCCGCCAAGAAAACCTAAATAGACAGGATTAACAGGATTTACAAAAGCAAAACCAAGGACGGAACCGCCAAGTGCTGTTAAATCCGGACGCAGAGCGCCGGTTTGGCGCGCGCCGGAGCGCGGAGCAGGGGCCCCAATTTAATTGGGGATGCGACCGTGTAGGCGCGCAGGCGGCCGACGCGATGTCGATTGATACTTGCCGTCAGCGATCCAGAGGCCGCTCGCGTTCGAATGGACGAAAGCCCGCCGTTCAACGCGCGGAAAGTCGCAACCCATGTCCTCCGACACTTTCGTTACCTATCTCCCTGGCCGGTCACTATGTTGTGCCAGCTACCTGATCGGTGAGAAGTCGATCGGGTTGAGGTACATCGATTCCACCTTGAGATTTATCGGGCCGTCCTTCTCGGTCTCAGCCCAGACTTTCAATCGCTCGGGATCGGCCCGAAATGCATCCCAGGACTTCTTCGCCGCTTCGCGGCTGGGATACGCGAGCACATAGGCCAGCGTGTTCTCGGATTTCGGCGCGTCGGCTGCGGTCCAGAAGCCGATCACGGTCATGCCGTGCTTCGTGAACATGGGAACGACGTGATCTCTGAACCGTGCCTTCATAGCCTCGAATTTACCGGGTTGCGCCGTGTAGGTTCTGACTTCGAATACCCGATTCGTCGATTGGGCGTATGCCACCGAGGTCTGCACCCCGCCGCGAAATACAAAACCAGCCGCCAACAACCCAACGAAAACTGCAGCAAGCGTCCATTTGCTTTTGTTCATGACAGTCCTCCTTGAAAATCCATCAGAGTAGGAATTAGGGTCAGACTCGAATTTCATGTCCAATGTTTCTCGAAACACGTCCGAATTCCTCGAAATTCGAGTCTGACCCTAATTCCTCTAATTCCTACCCGTTTTTCGGCCATAGCTGTCGTCCCCCTGCCGGCTTGCTGACGAGATACACAGGCGACTGCTCGAACGCGTTGTTATACGGCGATAGGTGTAAGAGTGAAGACACGGGCGACCCGAGCGGCGCCCTTCAAGTCACCGCGCCGGAGCGCGTCGCGCACATCGTCCAGCTTGTGCGCGTCGGCTACTGACAGATAAGGCTCCCAGCCGCCCTCATCTTCGAGGAGTTCAACCTCGACTTCAGCGGCATACTTCCCCTCATGAACCAGCTTTTTGCGGCGCTTCGCGCTCATGGGCGTCTCCTCAGAAAACCATTCTCCCACACCTCGGGGTCCGGGCGATAAGCGGTTCAGTCCTTGGTTTTGCTTTTGTTAATCCTGTTAATCCTGTCCATTAGTTCTTCTTGGCGGGCTTAACGGTTCAATTGCAGGGTTTCTTCACGCTGATCGCCGTCAGGATGCCCTGCATGATGGCGAGCGGCGTCGGCGGACAGCCTGGCACCGCCACATCCACCGGGATCACGTTCGACACCCGCCCGAGGCTGGCGTAGCTCTCGCCGAAGATGCCGCCCGTGCAGCCGCAATCCCCGATCGCCACCACGAGCTTCGGTTCCGGTGTCGCATCATAGGTGCGTTTCAATGCGACTTCCATGTGGCGCGATACCGGTCCCGTCACCAGCAGCAGGTCGGCATGCCGCGGGCTGGCTACGAACTTGATGCCGAGGCCCTCCAGGTTGTAGTACGGATTGTTGAGCGAGTTGATTTCGAGCTCGCAGCCGTTGCACGAACCGGCGTCCACGTGGCGGATGGTCAGCGCCCCGGCAAAGTACTCCAGTACTTCCGCGCGCAGTCGGCTGGCGATGACGCGCAGCGTCTCGTCCGCCTGCGGCGGCGCCTCGGTCTTGATCCCGGTGACGGCAATCTGTTTCAGCAGCTGATACATAAATTCAAATCATTTTCTCTACAGGTCCTGCCCGCTGTACGAGAGATTGAAAGACTTATTGATCAGCGGGAAATCCGGAACGATGTTGCCGAGCACCGCCCGCTCGAGCAGCGGCCAGTTCTGCCACGACGGATCGTGCGGGTGCAGGCGGCGGATGCGATTGTTGGCGCCGGTTTCGAGCGCCAACAGCACTTCTCCGCGCCAGCCCTCGACCCAGCCGATGCCGAATGCGTTCCCGGGTGCATCCGGAACCGGCGCGGCGATGGCGCCGGCGGGCAAGCCGGCCAGGATCAGGCCGATCAGGCGCAACGACTCGGCGATTTCCTCGAAGCGCACCGTCACGCGCGCCGCCACGTCGCCGTTGCGGTGCGTCGCCATGCGCACCTCGAACCCGTCGTACGGAGGCGGCGGGAACTGCGCGCGCAGATCCCAGGCCAACCCGCTGGCACGCCCGGCGAGCCCGGTGAGTCCCAGGCGGTCGGCGAGCTCGGGTTTGACGCGCCCGCAGCCTATGAAACGGTCCTGCAAGCCCGCATGCTCGTCGTAAATGCCCTTTAACAGCGCTACGGTTTTTCCGACCGTATCGATTTCGGCGCGGATTCCGGCAATGCCTTCGGCATCGAGGTCGCGCGCCACGCCTCCCGGCACGATGGTATCCATCAGGTAGCGGTGACCGAACCGCGCGGCGTTGGCGCGCAGCATATCCTCCCGGAGGCACGAAAACTGCGCCAGGCCGAACGCGAGCCCCGCGTCGTTACCGATGAAACCCAGGTCCCACAGATGCTGGCCGACGCGCTCGCGCTCGAGCAGCAGCGCCCGCAACCACAGCGCGCGCGGCGGCGGCGTCATGCCACAGGCACTCTCGACCGCCATGGCATAAGCCCATGCATAGGCCACCGTGGAATCGCCGGAAATTCTCCCCGCGAGCCGCGCGCCCTGCGTGAGGTCCAGCTGCTCGAATCGCTTCTCGATGCCCTTGTGCTTGTAGCCGAGCCGCTCTTCGAGACGCAGGACGCCCTCGCCGACGATGGAAAAGCGGAAATGCCCCGGCTCGATCGTGCCGGCGTGTACCGGGCCCACAGGAATTTCGTGCACCCCTTCCCCCTCAACTCTAACGAATGGATAGTCGTCTGCCTCGGCGGGCCCGTGTTCCAGGTTCAAGGTTCCAGGTTCAAGGTTCAAGGTCCCAGGTTCAAGGTTCCTGGCTGCGACGTTCGATTCCGAACTTTGAACTTCGAACTTTGAACTTTGAACTTGGAACTTGGAACTGCCGGCGACGTCTTTCCGCAGGGGAAAGACGTCAGCCGGCCAGGCGGCATGGCGGAGCCACTTGCGGCGGTCGTGCGCACCGACCGCGGAGATCCCCAGCAGGTCGAAGGCCGCGCGTTGCATCCGGTTCGCCTCCGGAAAGATCGCGCTGATATCGGGATACGACTCTCCGGCGAGCGGGAGCGACAGCACGACCAGCCCGCCGCGCACCACCAGCGCGGCGTGCGCGACGAACCCACGCGCCTCGGCGCGGGCGTCGGCGCCCCACAGCGCAACCAGCCGCCCGCCCTGCTCCCGAACCGCGCGGCAGGCTTCCGTCCACTGCTCCGCGTCCACCTCGGCGCGGAACACCGGCACCGCCCCGGGGACCTGCGTCACTTCAATAGTGAGACCTTCAAGCTTCATGTTAAAGCTCCGCCGCAAAGGACGCGAAGGACGCAAAGGGAAACCAAGTTCATCGAGAAGCGAACGATTTGGGAGTTGATCTCCAAGTTCTTATCCATATATTTTCTCCGCTGTTCGATCTGCGGTTCCTTCGCGTCCTTGGCGTCCGTGGCGGCAAGGCTTTAGTTGTTACCCTATCAGCGCGGCAGCCTGCCGGTACCAATCTGCAAGATACGGCGGAATGTACAAGCCGAGCAGCAACACGATCGCCAGATGCACGAACACTGGTATCAATGCCGGCGGATGCGGCAGGCGTTCCGCGGTCGCGGCCCCGAACACCATCGGCTGGACCTTGCCGAAAATCGCGGCAAACGCCACGCCGAGTGCAACGAGCAGGAACGGCGTGGCCCACGGCTGCTGGTGCATCGTCACCGTGAGGATCATGAATTCGCTCGCGAACACGCCGAACGGCGGCATGCCAAGAATGGCCAGGCTGCCGAGCATCAGTCCCCAACCGATGGTCGGGTTGCTGTCGATCAGCCCTCTGATGTCGGCCATGACCTGCGTGCCGGATTTCTGGGCGGCGTGGCCGACGGTAAAAAAAATTGCCGACTTGGTGAGCGAATGCACCGTCATGTGCAGCAATCCGGCGAACGTCGCCAGCGCGCCGCCCATGCCGAAAGCAAAGGTCATCAGTCCCATGTGCTCGACCGACGAGTAGGCGAACAGGCGCTTGACGTCCTTCTGGCGCGACAGCAGGAACGCGGCCACCACCACCGACAGCAGGCCGAAGCCCATCATCAGATTGCCGGCGAATTGGGTGCCGAGCGCGCCTTCAACCAGCACCTTGGTGCGCACTACCGCATACAGCGCAACGTTGAGCAGCAGCCCCGACAGCACCGCCGAGACCGGCGTCGGGCCCTCGGCATGCGCGTCGGGTAGCCAGTTGTGCAGCGGCGCCAGCCCGACCTTGGTGCCGTAGCCGACCAGGAGAAATACGAATGCGAGCCCCAGTACCGTCGGTTCGAGCTGGTCCTTCACCTCATACAAATGCGTCCACAGCAGCGCGTTGCCGCCCTCGCCCAGGACCTTTGCGGCCGCGAAATACAACAGGATGGTGCCGAACAACGCCTGCGCCAGACCCACGCTGCACAGGATGAAGTACTTCCACGCCGCCTCCAGGCTTGCCGGCGTGCGATACAGGCTCACCAGCAGCACGGTGGTGAGCGTAGCCGCCTCCATCGCCACCCACAGGATGCCGATATTATTGGTCAGCAGCACCAGCAGCATGGTGAAGGTGAACATCTGGAACATGCTGTGATACAGCCGCAGCCGGTTCGGCGTGAGCTTGCCGAGGTGCAGTTCGATGCGCATGTACGGCCTGCTGAACAACGAGGTAGTGAAGGCGACGAACGCAGTGAGCGCCACCAGGAACACGTTGAACGAGTCAACGAAGAACATCTCGTCCCACACCAGGATCGGGCCGTCGGCGATGATGCGCACCGTGAGCGCCGCCGCCGCCAGCAACGTCAACAGGCTCATGCCCGAGTTGAGCTCCGGCGCAAAATTGCGGTGTCCCCAGAATCCGAGCAGGATGCCGCCGGCGAAAGGAACACCCAGTAACAGCAATAATTCCATCAGCGTTCCTTCAGCTTCTCGAGGTGGTGTATGTCGAGGCTCTCGAAGGTCTCGCGGATGTGGAAGAAGAACACGCCGAAAATGAACGTGGCGACCAGCACGTCGAGCGCGATGCCGAGCTCGACCACCATCGGCATGCCGTAGGTGGCTGAAGTCGCCGCGAAGAACAGTCCGTTTTCCATCGCCAGAAAGCCGATCACCTGGGAAACCGCCTTGCGGCGCGTGATCATCATCAGGAATGCCAGCAGAATGCAGGCAGTGGCAATGCCGAGCGTGCTCTTGGTGATGGTGCCGGCAAACTGCGATATCGGGGCGGCCAGGTTGAACGCGAACACCACCAGCACGATGCCGACCAGCATCGTTGCCGGGATGTTGATCAGGGTCTCGACGTCCCAGCGCACGTTCAACGCGCGGATCAGCCGGTGCATGATCCACGGCAGCAGCAGCACCTTGAGCACCAGCGTCAGCAGCGCCGAGTAATACAAATGGCCCTGGTGCGTGGAATAGGCGACCACCAGCGTCGAGAGCACCAGCACGAAACCCTGCGCGGCAAACAGGTTGATGAGCGACTGGATGCGCCGCTGCGTGAGCATCGCGAACGCGAGCAGCAGCATCAACGCCGCGAACAGGTTAATCAGTTGTGCGTAGAACGGAAGTTCCATTGCCTAACAGCCTCGCCGCCAAGGACGCAAAGGACGCAACGAATATTGATACAGCCCATTCACCATTCTCTTGATGCCGTCCTTCATATGCACGACATTAAAATTCAACAAAAATCCGAGCTTGTATTTTCCGAGCTTCAGGTAACTCAAGAGTTGAGCCGTGTGAACCGGAACTACCTTGTCTGTCGCCTTAATCTCAACAACTACCTTGTCATCCAGCAACAAATCGAGCCTAAATGCGTTGTCCAATTTCAGGTCATCGTAGAGTATCGGAAGCGAAACTTGCCGCTTTACCTGCAACCCTTGCTTTTGCAGTTCATGTGCCAAACAAGATTCATAAATACTTTCGAGTAACCCCGCGCCAAGAACGCTGTGAATTTTGAAGGCCGCATCTAAGACAAGCTTCCCGATTTCATTTTCGTTCATGTTTCTCCTTGGCGTCCTTTGCGTCCGTGGCGGCAAAGCTTTGACTAGTGTGAACCTTCATGCTCGCATCAATCACGAGCTTCCCGATTTCATCTTCGTTCATGTTCTCCCTTGGCGTCCCTGGCGTCCTTGGCGGCAAAGCTGTTCTACCTTTCCAGCAGGAAATGCACCAGCATGCCGAGCGTGGCCAGCATGAAGGCAGTACCGAGAAATTCCGGCGCGCGGAAGATGCGCATCTTGGCCGACACCGTCTCGATCAATGCGAGCCCGGCGCCGGCCGCGAGCAGCTTCAACACCAGCGCCACCAGCGCCAGCGGCAGCGCCTCCCAGTCGCCGGGCCCGGCGATACCCCACGGCACGAACAGGGCAATGCCGATCGCGACGTAGGCGGTAAGCTTGAGACTCGTGGCCCATTCGATCAGCGCCAGGTGGCGCGCCGAGTATTCGAGGATCATCGCCTCGTGAATCATGGTGAGCTCGAGATGCGTGGACGGGTTGTCGATCGGCACGCGCGCGTTCTCCGCCAGCAGCACCATCAGGAATGCGACCGCTGCGAATGCCATGCTTGGGTAAATCACCAGTTCGCGATGGCCCAGCGTCTCGACGATCGTTGCGAGCGAAGTGGAGTGGCTGATGAGCGAGGCGGTAAACAGAGTCATCAGCATCGCCGGCTCGGCCAGGAAGCCGATCATCATCTCGCGGCGCGCGCCGAGCGTGCCGAACGAGGTGCCGACGTCCATGCCGGCCAGCGAAATGAACACGCGCGCCAGCGCAAACAGCCCGACCAGCGCGATCACGTCCGCCGCCGGCGCGAAGGGCAGCGAAGTCGCCAGCACCGGCACGATGCCGACCGCGAGCCACATGCAGCCGAACAGGATATAGGGCGTGACGCGGAACAGCCACGAGGCGTTGTGCGCGAGCACCGCGTCCTTGTGGAACAACTTGTGCAGCACCCTGTATGGCTGCCAGATTCCCGCTCCGCTCTTGTTCTGCAGCCAGGCGCGGCACTGGTTGACCCAACCCAGCATCAGCGGCGCAATCAGCACTACCAGCACCGATTGCAGCACCTGAAAGACGATTGCGCCCGTGGTGTTCATTGCGCGAACACCAGCAGCGCGATCAGCGTCAGGAAGCTGTACAGCAGGTAGATCGAGATGCGCCCCTGCTGCAGCCTGCCGACGTGGCGGGACAGAAATTCGGCGCAGCGCGCGATCGGCAGGTACATCCAGTACC